>JANMUW010000437.1:0-4252 GCA_031392105.1 Acidobacteriota bacterium
CGAAATACGGCTACGCCACGCTTCAAAGAGAAGCTGACCAATTCAATGCGACGTCGAAGTATTTCAAGAAAGGGGTCGCGATGATGCCGGTCTGCTTTGGGATCTCGTTCACAAAGACGCCGATGAACCAGGCCCGATCACTCGTCCACGTTTACACCGATGGCAGCGTCTCCGTTTCGACGGGAGCAGTCGAGATGGGACAGGGCGTGAACACAAAGATCGCGCAAGTCGCGGCGTCGATGTTCGGGCTGGAAATCGAAAACCTCCGGCTTCACACGACCAACACAACCCGAATCGCGAATACATCGCCGACAGCCGCGTCAGCCGCGGCAGATCTCAATGGCAAGGCGACGCAGATGGCATGTGAGGCGATCAGAGAGCGTCTGTTCGAAATCGCAAAGCCGCTGGTCGAGGCCGAGGACACATCGCACCTTTCTCTCGAAGGCGGATTCGTTCATCGCAACGGCGAGCGAACGTCGCTCGACTGGAAAACACTCGTCATGGACGGACATCTCCAGCGCGTGAACCTGAGCGAGCATTCTCACTACGCGACACCCGGCATCAATTTCGATTGGGAAACGGCACGAGGTCATCCGTTCGCGTATCACGTCTACGGAACCGCGATCGTCGGCGTGACCGTCGATTGCCTCCGCGGACGGTACGAGATCGACTACGTGAAATGCTGTCACGACTTCGGCTCCTCGATGAACACGTCGGTGGATCACGGCCAGATCGAGGGCGGGATCGTCCAGGGCATAGGATGGATGACGATCGAAGAAGTTGTTTATGACGCGGAAGGAAAGCTCCGCTCCAACGCTCTATCGACTTACAAAGTCCCCGATATTTATTCGATCCCGAAAGAGATCGCGATCCTGCCACTCGAAACGACGCGGGAAAATCTCGCCGTCTTCAACTCAAAAGCCGTCGGGGAACCGCCGCTGATGTACGGCATCGGCGCGTACTTTGCGATCAGGAATGCGATCAAATCATTCACGCGACAAAATTCCCCTCCTTACAAAGGAGGGGTGGACGCCGCTTCGGCTGACGGGGTGGTTCTCGCTTTCGACGCTCCATTCACGCCTGAAAAAGTCTTACTGAATTTGCATAAGAATCCAGTTTCCAGTCGCCAGTAGCCAGTTTCCAGAACCACCTTCCAGACTGGAAACTGGTTACTGACGACTGGAAACTGAATTCCATCCCGTTCGGAAATCTCTCCACCTAAGATAAAATCCGGGAGTGCATAAAGAATTCGAGCTCTGGCAATTCGTCGCGAAGCGTCTAGAACGCGGCGCGAATGTGATGCTTCTCGTCGTTGCAGAAAGCACTGGCAGTAGCCCGGGCAGGCCGGGCTACAAGATGGCTGTCGGTGCTGATGGCGAGCTTGTCGGCAGCATCGGTGGGGGCGTGATGGAAGTAAATTTGGTTGAAGAGAGTCGACGCCTCTTGTCAGTACCGCCTGCGATAGCGGGTGGGTTCAGGGAACAAGTCCATCAGAAGAATTCCCCGAATGCGAGTGGAATGATCTGCTCCGGCAAGCAGACGGTGATCTTTAAACTCCTCACGCCAAATGACTCAGCGACTGTCGATTCGATCATTGATGGCGTTGAGTTGCGACGGTGGGAGATGTTGACGATCTCTCCGACGGAATTCAGGATCTCTTTGTCTACCACCCCGTCAGCGGAAGCCGCTGCCACCCCTCCTATCCAGGAGGGGAGTTTAATAAGCCCACCCGCTAACGCACGTGGTACTGACTTTTCGGTCACCGACACCGACTTCACATACACCGAGCGCCTCGGATTCAAGCACGATCTTTACATCATCGGCGGAGGCCACTGCGCACTAGCCCTTTCCCAATTAATGTCGAAGATGGATTTCCATATCTCGCTTTTCGATGACCGGCCGGAACTCAACACGATCGAGAAGAACCGTTTCGCTCATGACGTCACGATCATCGACGGCTTTGACCACATCGACGAACATGTGCATTCTGGTGACCGCTCGTACGTTGTCGTCATGACACTCGGTTACAAGTCGGACGCACAAGTCGTTAAGGCGCTCATAAATCACGACTTCATTTATTTCGGAGTGCTCGGGAGTAATGCTAAAATGTCGGCAATGTTCAAAGAATTTATCAAGGAGGGAATGCCTGCTGAGAAGCTCGACCGCATCCGCACGCCTGTCGGGATCGCGATCAACAGTCGGACGCCGGAAGAGATTGCGGTGAGCATTGCGGCCGAGATAATCTCCGTCAAGAATTCTGCTTAGACGTTATGGCAAGAGAATTGGTCCTTTCGCTCGACGGGCGCGAGATTCCCGTCACGATGATAAAGATCGATCGCGACAAGCTGTACGGCTCTGTCGAGATCGAGGCGTTCGATGAGAAAGGCCGAGAGGCCTCGCTGCGTGTCCTCGCCGCCGACGGCAAAACGCTAATCGACAAAGGCGGAACTGCACTCGCAACGGTGAATGAGAAAGGTACGTCTGTCGATCGCTCATCTCTCAAAGCGGTCGACGAGAACGGCGACCCCATCGTGCCCGTTCCCTCGTCTTTCAATGAGCCAAATGTTCTGAAGCGTGCGACGACGGACGATTACCTGTCGTCAATGGTGAAATCGGTCTACCTCCTGCAGCCCCCCGAAGACGGCGATATCAAATACCTGCTCGATCATCTCGGCGGTGATGATGATATTTTTACTTTTCCGTTTAGCTACCGTGGCGGCCTCGACCACGACAATGCTTTCATTCTCGGCGCCGACAACGAAGCTTTTATGGTCGTCGGCAACCCCGCTGATTTCCAATTTCTGAAATTGAATCAGGCGGTGACATTGGATTCGACCGAAGAAGAGGAGATCTCGGCAGACGATCTGGATTTCGATCTGCTCTGATTTGTTCGATGTCTTGCGTGTGTTTCGCGGGCTGACGAAGTTAGAAAGGAGTGTGAAAAATTGGTTCCGGTTTCGTGTCTTTTTTCGTGTGATTCGTGTGTTTAGTGGTTATGCCTTGAAAACCGAACCACGAAACACACGAATCACACGAACAAAATCACACTAACCAGCCAGATCGTTTCCGATATACGGAAACGTAGAGGGAGAAATGGCGATAAACATTAGTAATCCGAAGGGTAGAGACGCTGTTGTGGCAGCAGAGGGTGTCGCGCCGAAGCGTGATTTCCGCTACGTCGATGAAAAAGGAAAGCCCGTCTATAACCAAAAGCTTTTGAAAACGGACGTGCTCCATGATCTGCCCGAGCTCTTGAAGAAGAAGAAAAAGCTAGAGAAGGTCGCGGACGCTTTGATAAAGGATGATCCTGAGATCGACATCGAGCAGTTTGGTATGTTCCTCACTGACACGTCGCGCGTTTACGTGACCAGCAAAGGCATCGTGCATCTCGTCGAAGAATTCGAGGTAATCACAAATCCCGATGGGACCGTCCGCGATCGTCGCCCTCGTGTAAAAGCGCAGCAGAACATGAATGGTGAGTTTCCGATCCGATGGACCGGCAAATACATCAAGAAAGAGGAAGCCATCAAACGCTTTGTGTTCACGAATAAGAAGCAGCTTGTTCACGTCAACGGCCTGACGTTCGACTTTCTATTCGACATGGCGAAAGAGCTCGATAAGAAAAAATCGTTGCTGCTGATCCGCGGAGGCGAAAAGGGCAACGAGCCGATTATCCAGAATCGTGGTGGCAAACCGTATAACGCATTTCTCGAGGGCCGCGTGAAGAAGGATTCATACTGTCTCATCCTGCACCTATCGAACATGGAGCTGAAGAAGCCGAAGCACCTGACTACCGATGAATCTTGATTTCGACAAAAAGAAATTTACCTGCAAGTTCGACTATTGCATTGGCAAAGCGGCGGATCTCGCCGATCCGTCGCTCCATGCAAAAGCCCAGGAATATAAACGCCGCGTCAGCGGCTCGACGCGTGCTGTTTCCGGGGAGGACGCGTTCAAGATCCCGAAGGCAAAAGGTTATTTTGTCTCGAAAAAGTATGACGGCGAATTCGCCATGCTGTTCTTCGACGGGAAGACTCTCATCTCAGTAAATCCGGGAGCAACGGTTCGAGTCGGGCTTCCGTGTCTCGACGAAGCTGAGGCACTGTTAAAGAAAGCAAAGGTCAAGAGCTGTATCTTCGCCGGCGAATATTACGTTCGCGAGGGATCGACAAAGGGACACCCGGTTCAGCAGGTCGTCGGCATCTTGCGAAAGCCTGAATCGAAGAAGCAGCTCGACAAGCTCGGTCTCGCT
>JANMUW010000465.1:0-4305 GCA_031392105.1 Acidobacteriota bacterium
GGCCGCACCTGAAAAGCTCCTTCGTTGACTGTCGAGGTTCCCGGCAATGTGCGAAAAATATCCCCGATCGTATTTATTCCCTTACGGTCGATCTCCTCTCGGTCGACGACGCTTACAGAAACTGCGGCATCCTTTGTCGCAACTTCGGTTCGCGTGGCGGTGACCGTAACCTCTTCTTTGATCGCCTGGGGACTAAGCACTATCACCAGGTTGGACGCTGGCAATGCAACGTCCGTGGACGTGGCTGCGAAGCCATTCCCTTTGACGACGACCTCGTAGGCCTCCGATCCTGTCGCCTCGAACGAGAATCCACCGTTTTCATCGGTGACCGCGGTTCGCTCACCTCGGGTAGCCTTGTTGCGTAGCACGACTGTGGCACCCGCGACCGGCCTCCCCTGCGTGTCTGAAACGACGCCGGCCACCTGAGCAGTCTGCGCAAACGACGAAATTGACAATAGCCCAAGTAAAAATAAAGTAAGAATCTTCTTGTAATCCATTTGATCGCTCCGGTAACTAACCGCGAAAATATTCCGAGTAACCGCAGAATATCCCGCGCTCGCCGGCATGTAAATAAAGCCAGCTTGAGAACCCTTTCGCTAGTAGATAAGGGGTTCTTATCTAGATCGGGTTCAAACAATATTGCCGTAAATAGAAACGCCGACTGCTCTGGGGCAATCGGCGTTCCTTCGTTCGATATTTTCCTAAAGATCTACTTCCCGGCCGCCAATTGCAGACGGGCATTCGCCGCATCCAGGCGTTCGCGGTCAACTTCAGTATCTTCGAGAGCAGCGGTCGCATGTGCAGCGAGGGACTTCTCAGCCGATTCACGTTCGGCTCGTGCCGCTTCCGTGTCGACCTCGGCTGCGGTTTCCGCCGAGTCGGTAAGGACTGAAACCTTGTTCGAACTTACTTCGACGAATCCTCCGGCAACAGCCAGACGTTCCGTCGTTCCCTTGTTCGAGTAAGACAAGATCCCCGGCTTCAGAGCCGAGATGAGCGGCGCGTGATTCGGCAAGATCCCTGCCTCACCCGACGCCGTCGGTACGGTAACCGAATCGACGGTTTCGTCGAAGATCTTTCTTTCCGGAGTTACGATTTCGAGTTTTAACATCTCTTTAACGGTAAACGGTAAGCGGTAAGTGATAAGTTCTTTCACTCACCGTTTACCACTAAACACTGCCGCTAGGCTGCTGCGGCCATTTTCTTCGCTTTCTCTTTCGCCTGCTCGATCGTACCGACCATGTAAAACGATTGTTCCGGCATGTCGTCACACTTCCCTTCGAGGATCTCGCGGAAGCCTTTGATCGTATCGGCGACCTTTACATACTCGCCCTTCAATCCGGTGAACTTCTCACCAACGGTGAACGGCTGTGAGAAGAATCGCTGGATCTTACGTGCGCGTGCGACGGTAAGCTTGTCATCTTCGGAAAGCTCGTCGAGACCGAGGATCGCGATGATGTCCTGCAGATCCTTGTAACGCTGCAAAATGCGCTTCACTTCCTGAGCCGTGTTGTAGTGCTCGTCACCTACGATAAGCGGATCGAGGATTCGCGAGTTCGATGCGAGCGGATCGACGGCCGGGTAAATTCCGAGCTCAACGATCTGACGCGACAAAGCCGTAACGGCATCGAGGTGAGCAAAGGTAGTAGCCGGCGCAGGGTCAGTGTAATCATCAGCCGGAACATACACGGCCTGGATCGAAGTGATCGCTCCGGTCTTCGTCGAAGTAATGCGTTCCTGCATCTCGCCCATTTCGGAGGCAAGATTCGGCTGGTAACCAACCGCCGAAGGCATACGACCGAGAAGTGCTGACACCTCGGAACCTGCTTGTGTGAATCGGAAAATGTTATCGACGAAGAACAACACGTCGTTACCCTGATCACGGAAATACTCAGCAACGGTTAGACCCGACAAGGCTACGCGAAGACGAGCTCCCGGAGGCTCGGTCATCTGCCCGTAGACAAGCGACACCTTTGAATCCTTGATCTTTTCACGATCGACCTTTGTCAGATCGAACGCACCGGTCTCTTCCAGATTGTGCGTGAACTCATCTCCGTAGGTGATAACGCCTGACTCGACCATTTCGAGGAGCAGGTCGTTTCCTTCACGAGTTCGCTCGCCGACGCCGGCGAAAACCGAATAACCGTCGCGACCCTTTGCGACGTTATTGATAAGTTCCATGATCAATACGGTTTTGCCAACACCGGCACCACCGAAAAGCCCGATCTTACCGCCGCGAACAAACGGTTGAACGAGATCGATGACCTTAATTCCGGTCTCGAACATCTCCAACTCTGTCGCTTGTTCGTCAAAGCGTGGAGCGTGGCGATGGATCGACGCCCGAGTCTCTGACTCAACCGGGCCGAGCTCGTCGACCGGATCACCGATGACGTTCATTACGCGACCCAAGGTCGGCACGCCCACGGGAACTGTGATCGGACCGCCAAGGTCGATGACCTTCATTCCCCGGATCATACCGTCAGTCGGAAGCATCGAGATCGCCCGAACGCGGCCTTCGCCTAAATGCTGCTGCACCTCGGCGACCACGTCGACTGGTGTCTCGACGTCAAATCCTTCTGACGTAATTCTTAAAGCTTGATGAATGGAGGGTAAATAATCCTGAAATTCCACGTCGACGACCGGTCCGATGATCTGAACGACCTTGCCGATCTGTGCGTTACCATTATTAGCGGCCATTTTTGATAAAGTGCTCCTGTATAGATAAGAAAATGCTCCTATAACAAAGCAGTAAGATTACCATAGGCGGCTTTGGTTCGCAAAGACACATAGGACGGCCCAACAGTCGTGGCAAGTCGCTATGATCGACCTATCCTAAAACAAAAGGAGGCGATAAGAATCGCCCTCCCTTCAAACATTCAAGTAGATCGGCCCGTCCACAGGTCAATCCTTCTTTTTTGCTCCCTTGCGGCCCGAACCGCCCGGATTCTTACCCCCGCCATCCTGCTTGTTAACCGTTGCCCATGCCCGGCTTTCGGCTTCCTTAGCCGAAACACCTTTCTTCTTGTAGCCTTCTTCGATGTGCTCGGCCTTCCGCTCTTGTTTCGATGTGTACTTGCTCGTTCCGTCTTTTCGTGTCGGCATAATAATTTCTCCCATGAACCTAGAAGATACTTGCGGCACGAACCGGCCGCTGCCGTCGCGCACGAAAATAGATCTCACGTGCGCGGATATAAATGTCATTCTTGGACTTTCCGTTATTTCGTTGAATGACCGTCTCAACCTGTGTGTCCGATGTCGTGTCGGTGATGGACAACACGACCGGGCAATCCTGTTTATTTATGCTCCTGATGTATTTCGTAAACATTCTGTAATTCACTCCCCGGTTTTGCATAATTCGCTTGTAACGTTTTCGAACTGTACCGAACCTTTGAGCAATCATCATGCCAATATTTCCCAGAACGGATCCGTACATTTTCATACTGCCGAATACAGAAGTTATTGACAGTCGAAACTCGTTCTAGTAGCCTCAGTCAGTAAGCAAACTTCGCGGTAATTGGACGACAACATTTGAGCAATCTTCGAAAACTCGAGCTGCCTCCTCAGGGCCTCAACACGCTGTTCGGCGTACAGGATCAAAACATCAAATACCTCGAATCCCTTCTCGACGTGAGTATCGGCGCGCGGGGAAACGAGTTGCTGATCGACGGCGACCCAAAAGACATCGATACGGTAGAAACGATCCTGCTGGACTTCGGCGAACTGTTTAGAGAAGGCAATACATTCACCGACAAGGAGCTGCGTGATGCGTTCAAGCAGATCGCAGAAGACCGGGCCTACAGCCTGAAGGATCACTTCTTAAAGGCTCGCTTCAATCCGTCGGGAAAGAAACAGGTCGCACCCAAGACCGCGAACCAGAGAAAATATCTGGAGGCGATAGCGGGGAACGATCTTGTCTTCGGTATAGGCGTAGCCGGAACGGGAAAGAGCTTTCTCGCAGTCGCGATGGCCGTCGATGCACTGTTAAAGAAACAAGTAAGCCGGATCATTCTTACGCGTCCCGCCGTAGAAGCGGGCGAGCGTCTTGGATTCCTTCCGGGCGATCTCCAGGAAAAGGTCGACCCGTACCTTCGACCGCTTTACGACGCTTTGTTCGATCTGGTCGATGGCGAACGCGTAACGAAGATGCTCGAGAAGCGCATCATCGAGATCGCACCGCTTGCATTCATGCGCGGTAGGACACTTGCCGACGCGTTTATCATTCTCGACGAAGCTCAGAACACGACAAGCGAGCAGATGAAGATGTTCCTGACACGTATCGGTTTCGGATCGAAGGCGGTTGTGACC
>JANMUW010000478.1:0-12242 GCA_031392105.1 Acidobacteriota bacterium
CGACCGTGGAAGGCTACGAGTTTCAAGGAATTTCATTTTCCTGTTACGAGATAGGCGGCGATTATTACGATTTTATTCCGCGTCATGACGGAAAGATGCTGGTCGCACTCGGAGACGTCTCCGGAAAGGGCACGGCGGCGGCGCTTTTGATGTCGAGCCTCCACGCGGCAATACACGCGCAGGTGTCGGCGAAAAGCTCGCTCGAAGAAACGGTCCTGTCTGTAAATCAATATCTTGCGGACAACACCCCGGCAAACCGTTTCGTTACGCTGTTCGTTGCGGAACTCGATCCTTTAAACGGAAATCTCAAGTACATCAACGCAGGCCACAACCCGCCGCTAATCGGACGTGCCGATGGTTCGGTAGCACAGCTCTCGTCGGGGGGATTTCCGTTGGGGATAATTCCGGGTGCGGAATTTGAAGTAGGTGAGACTCAGTTGCATCCCGGCGAGGCGTTGGTCGTTTACTCGGACGGTGTTTCTGAAGCAAACAATATTCGCGACGAAGAATTCGGCATGGATCGATTATCAGAGGTCGTAAGGAAAAACTTAAAGGGATCCGCCTCGGGGATGCGGGACAAGGTCGAATCGGCATTGTCGGCCTTTACGCAAACCGCCCCCGCCAACGACGACATTACGCTCGTGATCGTAAAGCGGAACTAAGGCAGTTTTAACGCGGAGAACGCAGAGATCCTGAGAGATATTCTCCGCGTTCTACGCGATCTCTGCGCTAAAGTCTTCCAGCTACTCGACAGCGATCTGAGAGTACAACCAGGCTTTCGCCATCCGCCATTGCCGATTGATAGTCGGTACGCTTACTCCCATCACCTCGGCCGTTTCCTCGATCGACAATCCACCGAAATAACGCAGCTCGACTATTTTCGCTTTCTGTTCATCGACACCAGCCAATGTTTGCAACGCGTCGTCCAGTGCTATCAGCTCAGCTGACTTCTCATGCGAAACAACCAAGATCTCTTCCTCGATCGGTAACTTTTCCGCTTCGCCGCCTCTTTTGTCCGCCTGATGCTTCCGCGCATGATCCATCAGAATTCGACGCATGACCTGTGCAGCGATCCCGAAGAAGTGCGCCCGGTTCTGCCACTGGACACGCTTCTGATCGATGAGCTTCATGTAGGCCTCATGGACGAGGGCGGTTGGCTGAAGCGTGTGGTTCACACGCTCGCGGCGCAGATAGCTGCTCGCGAGGCGCTTCAGCTCATCGTAAATATGCGGGAGGATCTGATTGACGACCTCCTGGTTGCCGTCCGTCAGCTCGATCAGCATTTGGGTAATTTCGTTGGGGGATTCTTGTTCCATGATTTCGATCTGAGCAGATTATAGGAAAACGATTCGGTGCATGCAACGGAGTGAAGGATGCAAAAGCCCGCTCGTAAGCACGGGCGATACGCCCAAGTAAGTGCATCGTGCGGCCGCGTCTGAAAAAGCCCTGCGCTCCGCCATCGCCCCCGTTTACGCGCGGGCTTTTGCACCGCGATCCAGTGATACGTTTTCCTGATTATTCCCGCGTATGTTGATGAGAGCGAGATCATCGCTAAACGAAATCCACACAAAAGCGGAGTTCCAAAATGAAAAACGGACTTTTCTCAATCGCAATTCTTATTACATTACTCACAATATCGGGTACTGCGTTCGCAGACGTCAAGATCAAATCCAAGCAGACCATGAGCGGTCAGTCATACGAGAATACGACTTACATCAAAGGCAAGCGCCAGCGAAGCGAGTCGATGAACGGCATGATGATAAATCTGACGCAGTGCGATCTGCGCCGAGGTATTCAGCTCAATTCTCAGACGAAAACATATATCGTCAACGCTTTCGATCAAGCGTCGCAATCCGCGTCGCTTTCAACAGCGACGACTGACAAGAATGGTGTCGTTCAGGCCGGCGGCCGCGTGACAACGACGATCACGACCAAGGATACCGGTGAGCGAAAGCAGATGTTCGGTTTTACCGCCAAGCATCTGATCATCACGATGGAGACCTTCTCATCGCCCGACGCCTGTAACAAGACGAATACAAAAATGCAGACCGACGGTTGGTACATCGATGCCGAGTTCGTGCTTGATTGCGACTACGGCCAGCAGAATTACGGCAGCTACGGTGGCAGGACCGGCGGATGCAAAGACAAATACGAAATGAAAACCATCGGGACCGCCAAACGCGGCTATCCGGTTTACGAAAAGATGACCATGTTCGATGAATCGGGCAAGGAAATAATGTCGTACGTTAACGAAGTCGTTGAGCTTTCAAAGGCGGCGCTCGAAACGGCACTATTCGATATCCCGGCCGACTATCGCGAAGTAAGCGAAGCGTCGCAGATGTATTCAGTAGCATCTTCCACATCAAGCAGCAGCACATCAATGGGATCGAGCCGCGGCAGTTCGACGAGCTCAATGCCGATGCCGAATAGCTCGAGCGTTGGTCGATCAATTGGCGGCCCGGCGCAGCCCGACAGTTCGGCGGGCTTATCAGCTAAACAAGCCGGTGTGATCCGCATCGGACTAGCCGTGGTGAAAACGGGTGCGGTCGGTGATGCGATCAGCGCGACGGAGCTCGCGGTGGCAGTTCAGAACACGCTCACGAGTTACCTGAAAGTCCCGAATATCGAAGTGGTAAATCTCGAAGCACGTCTTTCGTCGGCGATCGCCGCGGAAGCACAACAGAAGGAGTGTGACTATGTCATCTATACAAACGTCTCGCATAAAAAAGGCGGCGGCGGTGGTTTCGGCGGAATGTTTGGCCAGGCGCTCGGGTCTGCGATCGGCCAGACAGGAATTGGACACACCGGCAGCACGGCGGGTAATATCGCGGGCCAAATCGCGACGCGTAGCATTGTCAGCGCGACGTCGGTCTCAGGGAACGTCAAATCGAAAGACGAGATAACTCTCGATCTTAAAATGAACAAACCTGACGGCCCAGCCGCACTTGCGAAAGTTTACAAGGTCAAAGCCAAGTCGAATGGCGATGACATCATCTCTCAGGTGATCGAGCAGGCGGCCGAAGAGGTCGTCCGCTTGCTAGGGAAATAACGAGTAAGGGAAGATTCAAACGGAACGGCGGGGCCACACTGGCCCCGCTTTTTTGGCAGCCGGAGCCTTCCGGCTTGCATCTACCTTATGATAATTTATCGTTTGCCCGTTTCCTTAGTCCCAATTCAGTAGGTTCCCAAGCAGTATGAAAATTTGTAAGTTTGTTTTTGCAGGCCTGTTGTTCGCGGCTTTTTTCGCGTTTTTCCCCACCAATGTCTCCGCCAAGGACGAATGGGTCCAGGTCCGCTCGAAGAACTTCTTCCTTATCGGCGACGCCTCGGAAAAAGATATTCGGAACGTAGCGACTCGCCTCGAACAGTTTCGCGAATCGTTCAGGCTTCTTTTCGGGGCCGGCTCCCTGAATGCCTCCGTGCCAACCACCGTGATCGTATTTAAGAGTGCTTCTTCGTACAGGCCCTTCAAACCCAAGCGGTCGGACGGCAAGATCGATAACGGTGTCGCCGGATATTTCCAGCCCGGGGAAGATGTAAACTACGTGACGCTCTCAACCGAGGGGACGGACTCGGACACCTTCGGAACGATCTACCACGAGTACGTCCATTTTCTTCTGAATACAACTTTTGGTAAGTCCGAGGTGCCGCCCTGGTTCAACGAAGGGCTCGCGGAGTTTTATCAGACGTACGCGATCGAGAAAGACCAGAACATCAAGCTTGGCATGCACCAGGATAATCACATCCTTTTGCTTCGCGAGAGTAAACTGATCCCACTCGGGACTTTCTTTAACATCAGCAACCGTACTCTGCTTCAAAATGGCAGTCACTCAAAAAGCATTTTTTACGCTCAGGCTTGGGCACTGATCCACTACCTGACCTTTAATGGAAAAGGTGCGGGACTGAAAAAGTTCCTTGCCCTGGCGATGGCAAACAAACCGGCGGAACAGGCGTTCCAGGAAGCGTTCGGCATCGGCTACGCGGAGATGGAGAAGGAGCTTCGGAAATACGTAGGCCTCGGCTCGTTCAAGTATATGGACGTCCCGCTTAAGAATAAGTTGGTCTTCAAGGGAGAGATGACCGTCTCGGCTCTGGACGAGGCGGACAGCAGAGCATACTTGGGAGATCTGCTTTACCACACGCATCGGCCGGATGACGCCGAACCGTTTCTTAGAATCGCCTTAGCACTCAAGCCCGAATCCAGCATGGCGAATACGACGCTGGGAATGGTCAAGATCGACCAGCGGAAATTTGACGAGGCGAAGGGCTACCTCGAGAAGGCGATTGCCCAGGATCACAATAATCACCTTGCGCTTTACCGATATGCTTATCTTCTCAGCCGTGAAGGACGGGATGAGTTCGGCTACGTCCAAAAGTTCGATACGGCGACTGCCGCGAAAATGCGCGATCTTCTTCGGAAGGCTATCAAGCTTAACCCGGCCTTTACGGAAAGCTATGAATTGCTCGCATTCGTTAATCTCGTAAACAACGAAGAGCTGGACGACGCAGTGCTAAATCTGAAGAACGCAATGAAGTACCAGCCGGGCAATGCGCGTTACGCCATGAGGATCGCTGAAATCTATTTACGACAGAATAAATTCAAAGAGGCATCCGCCATCGCCGAGAAACTCGCGAACTCGACCGATGATGAGGAAGTGCGTTCCCGCGCGGCGTCGCTTGCGAATGACATCAAGGAGCGAGAGGCAATGACCGCTCGGTATGAGGAGGCGCGGAAGAATTATGAAAGCCGGCCGGCGTCTGGCGGATCGCCGGGAGCGGGCGGTGAGAGAGTATTGATCCGGCGGCGGCCGGGCGAAGAAAAACCCACGGAAGAGCAGATCAGAAAAGCTTCCGACGAAGCCAGAATGAGGGCCCTGAATCACTCGCTGCGTCCGCTGGCACCGGGGGAAAAGCAAGCTCTCGGCCGCATCATGAAGATTGAATGCAAGGGCGGCGTCACGTACTCGATAAAGACCGATAGCGAAGCGTTTCTGCTGAGCAGTAAAGATTTTCAAACACTCAGGATCATCACGTTCGTCCCGGACTCCGGCGACAACCAGGTGGGCTGCAATTCGAATTTGTCATCGTCGCTTGCGCTAATAAGCTATCGTCCGACCGCCGCTGAGAAGTCGACATCTCGTGGTGAGCTCATCGCAGTGGAATTCGTTCCCGCAAATTTCCGACTTATCGATCTCGCGGCCGAAGCTCCGCCGCCAACCTACGAAGTCGAAGAGACCGGTCCACCCCCGACCGAAGGCGACTTCGCCGAGCAGAGACGTAAAGCGATGCTCGATGGGATCAGGCAAAGCATTAGACAACCGGCCGAAGGCGAACGACGTGAGATGGGCTTCATCGAGCGCAGCGAATGCACGAGCAAGAGTATGTTCATGCACATCAAAGTGGGTCCGCAGGTGATGAAACTTATTTATCCGCAGACGTTGGCAATGCGTGCATACACGCCGGAGGTCGACGGCATACGGATCGGCTGCGGAATGAAGACCGTCGATATTCCTATTGTATTCGTCTTCAAGCCCACTGCCGATGGAAAGGCAAAGGCTGCGGGCGAGTTAGTCTCCGTCGAGTTTGTGCCGAAGAGTTTTACGCTGAATTAGTTTTCCAAACAATATGATTTTTAAGCCGTCCGCTACGGGGCGGCTTTTTTCTTCTCGCTCGGCGGAGGCTGGCGGCACGGCGAACGTCGCACCGCGAAAACTCCAGTTCCGGGATCGCGATAAGATGAGCGCCACGAGTTCGCGGACAGATCAAGTCCGACCCGGCTCCGGCTGTTGCTAAATTACGTCGCACCCTTGGTGCTTCGCCGCCAATCTTTTATCTGCACCCGATACGTTTCTCCACACTTCGCCGCGTTAAAGGCTGAAAGAAATACTCTCCGAAAAACAACGAACCATGAAATCAAGGATTCCCCGTACTGGCCGATTTAGCATCGCTCTATTACACATCGCGGCTTTGTTGCTAGCTTCAACGCCAGTCATGGCGCAGAAGCGTGTCGCACGAAAGCCGGTTGGGAAAACGGCCGTCAAGGAAGAGCAGCCTGACATAACGGGATTGATTCCGCCCGATAAGGGCGACTTTCTCGGTGCTGCATACCGCAATGGCGAACTGCCTCGGCCCATCGCGATGCCGGAAGGGACGGTCGAATCGCAAGCCGTCGCACTCGCCAAAGCGATCTCCGCGGGCGATGCAGATTCGACGGCTGCAATAATGTCCGCTGTTAAAGCAGCCGGGTATGGGATCCGCGACCGATCCGAAAATGTCGATTACGACCAGGTGTCGTTTCAAGGCCTCGCTCTTGACGCGTGGCAGATCGCGATGATCGCCAAACTGTACGGCGACGGGTGGGGAATCGGTCTCGGACGATTCGGCGATTCCTTATCGCACATCTCACCGCGCTGGAAAAAGGAGACGAACGTCCAGGATCTTGTGCAATCCATCCGCGACGCCGCGAGTAGTGAGAAATCGGGAACCCGTTTCTGGGCGAACCTGATAATTGAATTAGGAAACTACGCTGACGAGCCATACGATCTTCGACTCGATGACGACGTAAAACATGCTCGGCTTGACGCGATCCAGATGGCTCTGATCCTGACTCGTTTAGGGGCGGATCTGAATTTCGCTGCGAGCCGAAATCGAACTCAAGCCGAAAGTACTGAGAATTTTCAGCGCGATCTGCGTGGCACAACGCCCCGGATGATCGGGGTCGCCTTTCGTCCGGAGACCATGCTCGATACCGCGCCGCTTGGCGACGAACAATTACCATGCACGAAAAGCGAGCTTGAACAATTGGTCCTTGACTTGAACGCAACCGGGACCGGGATCATTTTCGGAAAGTTCATTGAGCATCTGGAGGACGGGAATATCATCGGCAAAGCTCCCGGGCAGATAATGGGAGCAGCGAATGCCGCACTCATTTTGCTAAAACTCATCATGACGTATGCGGCACTCGAGGCTGACATCTCGATGGACGGCGGGATGCTGACGCGCACGAAAACGACCGAAGACGGGGAAAAGCGCGCGCTCTCGGCCAAGGTGAAACTCGATATCGGAAAATGGCAGGTGGTGAACTGCCTTCGTGTGACAGCCAACGCGGCAGGGATCGATTTCAGCTTGCCGAGTGACGGAGCTCTCGCCGGTGTTCGTGTCGACTGGAACCTGATCGAAGGGGCTCGAACGAGATCTAACATTCGGTTGATCAGACAAGGTGGAAATGTTGTCAGCGATCAGATCGTTTACCTCGATCAGCAATCGACCGCTGAACCTGAAGACCGGGGAAAGCATTATAACTATACCGACAAGGATGGAGTATCGAAGATTTACGCCGTGGGCATGCGCCAGCCGGTTGATCTCTCCGGCAAGACGACGCGTCCGTTGATGAAGAGAATGACGGTAGACCTCGACATTCAGGTCAAGACGATGAAGATCAAGGACGCGACGACGGGAGTTGGAACCGCCAACGATCTTGCCGGGAACGCTCTTGCGTTTCTCAACGCAGATTTCCTCGGCGGAATCGTGGGAACGGGGGCTGAGACGATATATCGCTCGAATCTCGGTTCATCGAAGGCTCACTCGTTTCCCGTCAAGGATTGGATCCCGTGCGATGGAGGCTGGCGCGGTACGATCACGTACAAACGCGTTTTGTTTAATGAGGCAAAGGCGGAGAACACTGTCAACAACACGATACAGCGCAAGCGCATTTTTATCGAACGTGATCTTTATTCTGCGACGATCAAGATCTCGCCCGGCGATAAGCCTGAAGTGATGAAGGCGTTGGCGCAGATTACCTACAATCGTGATTATTTTAATTACTACGTTGTCAGTAACGAATCGTCCTGCGGGAATCGTGGGCGTCACGCACGATGGTGGGAAACCGAGATTCAGCGGCAACGTTGGAACGGTTCGACAACCGCCGAGGCCGCCGTCAATCTTGCGTATTACGACGGGTCATACTCGCTGGACGTCCGGTTGCCCGCGCTCGAAGTCGCTTACGAATCAACGCACAACGTTACAAACCAGGGCGGATGCGGAACTCCGAAACCGCCGACGAATACTGGAGACAAAAAGACACTGAGAGAAGCCGAGACGGGTAATCACGTGCCGGATATGAAATATGATCCGAAGAACCCGCACGTCCTCCGAGGGAACCACTTGTTCCCTGGCAGCGATGGACGAGGACTGCTCGTGACGTGGGATCTCGCGAGATGTATGTAGTGGTGGCGCTAGACGGGAAGGCCGGTTTTCTTCAACACGTCGATGAAGGGCTGGAAATCACGGAGGCTGTCAAGTTTTGGCTCAGTTGCAAGCCAGAGGATCCAGGCGCTCTTTTCGAGTCTTGCGGCTTCAAGCAGCTCAGCGGCTACCTCTCGATTTCCGAGGGCCGTATTACAGAGGGCAAGAAAATACGGCGCGATGTAGATCGACTCAGCCTGCTTTGTCAGGTCATTGGTCAAGGAGATTGCTTCGTCGTGCAGCCCCGACTTCACAAGCGCGAAACAAAGCGTATACGCCGGAAGCGGTGAATGCGGCTCGATCTCGACGGCCTTACGAGCGTGTAAAAGAGCTTCCGCCGGATCGCTCATCTCGCAGAGAACGTTTGCAAGCTGCAAGTGGCTTTGCATAAAGTCCGGGCTAAGCCTCTCGATCTCGCGAGCTTTTTCGCGGGCAAGTGCGTAGTTCCGGGTTTGATAGATCGTCCACGCCGAGAGCACCTTTGGCCGCAATGATAATGGATCGAGCTTTTCAGCCATCAGGATCTCGCGGATACCTTCTTCGAACCGACGCGTACCAACGAGTACGGCTGACAGCCATTCGTGGGCGAGCGGGTAATTAGGATTCAGATCCATACTGCGGCGATAGTGATCCTCCGCTTTTTGCCACTCCTGAATATTCGAATAATAAAGACCAAGTGCGGCGTACGCCTCGGCGAGCGTCGGGTCGATCTCAAGAGCTCGGGTGGCGTACTCAAACACCTTCGGAAAACCTTCGGACGGTTTTTCGATCCCGTAGATGCACGCCCAGGTGTAATAGTCAGCGACGCCGACGTGAGCCAGAGCGTAATCAGGATCCAATTCCACTGCTCGCCGAAACGCCTTGATGGCTTTTGGAAAAGCGTCCGGAGCGAACTGGTTCCAGAAATACCGCCCTTGCAGGTAAGCGTCATGCGCTTCGTGGCTGCTCGTTCCGCCTTTCGCAAGTTTCTGTTTCTCTTCGCCCGTCAAGTGAGGTACGAGTTGAGCTGTGACCTGCTGCGAGATCGAATCCTCCAATTCCAGAACGTCGGTAAAGTTTTCAGAAAAGCTCGCTGACCACTTCGTCGCGCCTTCGCCGACATTTAAGAGTTGGGCCGTTACACGGATCTTGCCTCCGACATTCCTGATAATTCCGTCGACGACAAACTCGACACCGAGCTCGCGTCCCGCGTCGAACGGATCAACATCCTTGCCGGAAAACGGGATCACCGAGCTTGTCGGGCGAACGAGAAAGCGCCTCACGTTGGACAAACGCATTGTGACCGAGTCCGCGAGGCCCAGGCTGAGGTATTCGTCTTCGTTTGAACCGGTATCATGCCCGCCGCCGACAAATTTGAATGGAAGGACCGCGATCGAGCGCTCACGCCCGCCTGTAGTCGATCCAAATGAATCGGCATTCTCGTCCCTTTTGGCGAGCGGGTTATTTGTGGCTGCGAGGATCTTCAGATATCGCGGGTCATCGCGGAGTGGATCGAGTTTGGGTTCGGTGCCAAACCAGATGAGCCATTCGTTCTGCTCTTCGATCGCTTTGTCGAACCACTCGAAGGCCTTGTCCTGATCGCCGACCGCTACGTAACACATCGCTATAAAGTACGCCTTGACGTGTTTTCGTTTTGAAGTCTCGAGCATTTTCTCGAGGATCTTTTGCGCCGATGCCAGATCACCGGACGCCGCCCGCGCATGCGCGAGCATGTAGCGCGGCAGCCCGGAATCGCCCCAGAGCTCAGAGCTGTTTCGGAGGACAGTCACGGCTTCCTCAATCGGCCGGCTCCGGTGAGAGCGTTTCCCATATGAAGCAGGCCTTGCGGAAAGTTGGGCTGCATTGCGTTCGCTTTGCTAGCACTCGCGACGGCTTCATCAAAACGTCGGGCTTGATATAGGATCCAGCTCGTCATGAGGATCGCCCGCGGCGACACAGGATCAAGCTCTTCGGCTCGCTTTATCGCCGCGATGCCTTCTTCGAACCTGCCCTGTGCTACAAGATAGTTCGAATAAGTTTCGTGCGCGAACGCATGGTTCGGGCTCAACTCGATCGCACGCTTGGCCAGATATTCGGCGTCGCTCCAATTCCAATCGCTGAGGAATACACCGAACGCGAGGGCCGCGTATGCCTCGCCAAGCGAGTCGTCGATCTCTAAGGCTCGCCGCGCCGCCGCAAGAGCTTTTGGAAAAGCTTCGCGCGACGGCAACTCGCCAAACACCGCCGACCAGGTGTAGAAATCGGCGAGCCCGATATATGGAAGAGCGTAGTCCGGATCGATCTCGATAGCTTCGTTGAAAGCCTCGACCATCTTTTTCAGATCAACGTCGGTGAACTTGCTCCAGAAATAGCGTCCGCGAAGGTAAGCCTCGTAAGCGCCGCTCTTATTTGTCCCGCGCTTCTCGACGCGCGCCCGTTCCTCGGTCGTTAGCTGCGGGAGGAGGGAACTCGTCACCTGCTCCGAGAGCTTGTCTTCGAGGTCGAGGACGTCGGTCATTTCGCTATCGAACGTTTTTGCCCACCGCGTAGAATTATCGCTCGCATTTAAAAGCTGGACGGATATCCTAATCCGGCTGCCAGCCATGCGAACGTTCCCGTCGAGGACAAAATCCACGCCCAAACGTCTCGCCGCTTCAAATGGGTCAGCATTGACGAAAGGAAGGACCGAGCTGGTGGGCCGTATGACAAGACGCTGCACTCCGCTCAATCGCGAGATCAGCGCATCCGCCAGGCCGATTCCCATAAACTCATCGCCGGTATCTCCCGCCGCCGGGCCGATCGTCTTAAAGGGAAGTATGGCGACCGACAGTTTGTCAGAGGCGCGAGGTCGCGGAATGTTCGCCATCGAAACATAGAACTCCGCGTCGACCGGACGGCCTTCCAGAAAGTTGGTGATGTCGTCGGCGAGGTCAGATGCTGTCGCATATCGATCGGAAGGGCGCTTTCTCAAGGCTTTCAGAACGATGCGATCAAGATCACCTGAGAGCTCGCGCTTTAGAGATTCGAGCGACGCGTTTCTCGCCGTCAGTACTTTCTCGAGCGTCGGCTCTTTACCGTTTTGTGGAAGAAGAACTTCGTCGTGCGTCAGGCTTCCGCTTGGATTCGTCGGATCTTCTTCGCGGATGACCCGTGCGACTTCATCGGCGACCTTGCGTCTCAGCCGATAGGGCCGGTGACCTGTGAGAAGCTCGTAGAGAATTACGCCGAGCGAGTATATGTCGGAGGCCGGGCCGACGGATTCGCCGTTGATCTGTTCGGGAGAAGCGTACTCGGGAGTCATCGCGCGCATCTGCGTTGCGGTCGGAATGTCTTCGGTGGACATGAACTCGGGATCAAGCGCCTTCGCGATCCCAAAGTGAGCAGCTTCGGTTTTCCGGCGCTCGTGACCATGATGTTCGACGGCTTCAGGTCGCGATGGATGACCTGGATATCGTGAGCAGCTTGCACCGCCCAGCATATCTGCCGGAACACTGCCAGCCGGTCCCTCAAATTCAGACGGCTCTCGTCGCAGTATTTGTAGAGCGGCAGCCCGACAATAAACTCCATTACGAAGTAAGGCAAACCGTCCTCGGTCGATCCGCCGCCAAAGAAGTATGCGATGTTCGGGTGATTGAGTGCTGCGGTTATCTGGCGCTCGCGTCGAAAGCGTTTGAGGATGAGATCGGTATCCATTCCGCGCTTAATAAGTTTGATCGCGACGGTCTGATCGAACTCTCCGTCGACTCGCGACGCCCGGTAGACAACGCCCATCCCTCCGCGGCCGACCTCTTCCTCAAGGCGATACACACCGATGCGGCGCCCGATCACAGAATTGGCAGGGATGTCCTCAAACTGGTCCATTAAAAAAAGCGGATGTCAGGTAAACGTGTGCGGTATTATTCTGCCACCCGTTGCGAAGGCGGGTCAAACCAGTTATCGGTTCGGCGTTGTGATTCTGTGGGATCGGGGCGTTTCATGAAAATTCATCGGAGACATCCCGTCCCAGCCTCCGTCTTTCA
>JANMUW010000482.1:0-8594 GCA_031392105.1 Acidobacteriota bacterium
GGCTCCGTGGTATATCATCCCGGCGAATAAGAAATGGTTCACGCGTCTGGCCGTGTCGGAAGTGATCGTCCAGGCGATGGAATCGATGAAGCTAAGATATCCGATCGTCACCGCAGAGCATAAGGTGGAGTTGGCGGAAGCGAAGAAGATGCTCGAGACGCAGGATGGAACTCTTGGATGAATCCCGTCGTTGTTAACCGCGTAGGTCGGTTCCGTGCAATCGGTGCATTCCGTGGTTATGCCTTGCCGGGAACGGAACCACGGAAAGCACGGAGCTAAAGCCGAAAAGCACGGAAATAGATTCCATAGAGGAGGATCGCCAAAAATGTTCTGCCCAGACTGCGGCTTAGACGACAAACAATCCAATCAATTTTGCCGGGCGTGCGGAACCGACCTGCGTCCAATTCGCAATGCCATCGCGCAGCCCGATTCGATAACGGCATCGGCCGCGTCGGCGCGAGACGAGATCGGACGTGCGATCGCAGCGAAGATTCGTGAATCGAGAAGCCCCGCTGAATTGGCGGTCGTTGCTGAAGAAGTTCTTCCGGAGATCGAGAAATTTCTTGAGTCACCCGAAGAGAGAAGGATGCGGCGGATGCGAACTGGAATACTCCTGTCTTCGATAGGCTTCGGAGCCGCTCTCGGGATATCGCTCGTCAGCATAGCGATGAAAGACGGCGACGTTATATTCCTGGCCGCACTCGGCGTTGTCACTTTTTTTATCGGACTGGGGTTTATCTTGAATGGAGTGTTTCTCACGGTTCCCAAGAAAGGATTGCCCGACAAATCATCCGACGCAGATCGTCAACGGGAGTTAGACCCTCCGACAAATGACCTAGTCTTGCCGGAGGCGACCAGTCTTTTTCCCTCAGTCACCGAACACACGACACGGCACTTGAAAGAGAAAGAACCCGTTCAACGTGACTAGAACCGAGTTCAATTGTCCGTTGTCTGTATTACCACGGCCGGGTTAGGAACTACGATTCGATAAGGGCATTCGTAGCGTTTTAAGTCATTCATCTCATTTGCGGAATCGAGAAAGATGAAACTCACCATCGACGTCCTTTCTCCACCTTCATTCGAGGCTTCGAAGGTAAACTCTTCGGCCGTTTTTTCAGAAGCTCTTCTGAGCAAAGGATGTCCGCTCACCGCTTTCGCTGCAGAAACGGAACCGTCAGGACGAATGGTTACCAAAATGCTCACCCATCCTGTCGCGCGGACCGCTCGGGCGGCGGCAGGAAAGCCCGGTACTTTGCTCTTCGTAAGAGTCGGGCTGCCCGTCTTCGGAGGATTGCAGAGATCTGTCATATCGATCGTGAGATCTATATGCTGTGCATCCGACATGTGCGGCGCGATTGCGAGAAATAGACGGAACCGATCTTCGGGAACATTCGAAGCTGTGATCTTGTAATTGCCGGCAGGAAGTGAAAAGACGAAGTGGCCGTTTATATCGCTGAACGCTCCAACTCGGTAACCGTTCCGCTCGAACACCTTCCCGTCTTTCTCGACCGAAAATGAAAGACCGGGTATGACCGAACCGTCAACCGTTTTAACTGTTCCACTAATACTGTGGTCGGATTGGCACCAGACACTTTGGGCAAGTAGGAGGAAAGAGAGTGTGAGGCTGAGTCTCATGACGTTCTAGATGTCCCTAAACGCATTGCAGTTGCAGACGGGAGGATCTTAATTCCCATGTGGCGCGTCCGCGGCTGTGCCGCCCGATGAGCGGAAAGGCTTTGCCTTCCGTCGGCCGGTAATAATCTCCTGGAGGCTACGCCTCCGAACAAGGGCGGCGTAGCCGCATTTGTTTTTGGCGAAGTCTGTTCAAACATACACATGTGAGCACCAATTACCGGCCATCAAAACCACGCACTACTTCACCGGAACCATTCTCATGATCCGATCATCGTCCTTCGCCGCACTTCCGCGGCCGTCGCGATTCGATGTTGAGAAATAGATGAATCCGTCGGGTCCCGTCGCGATTTCACGAATGCGGCCGTATGTTTCGCTCAAAAGATTTTCCTGACTTACGACCCGCCGCCCGTCCATCACAACGCGGATGATCCTCTGGCCGCGTAAACATCCAAAAAAGAAATTACCTTTGAATGCGGGAAACACGTCCGCGTCATAAAACATGCCGCTCGCCGGTGCGCATGCGGGCGAGTATTCGAGCAGTGGCGGTTCGAGCCCGGCCTGCGTTCGATTTCCGTAGATCGTCGGCCAGCCGTAATTTTTTCCTCGTTCGACGATGTTCACTTCATCCGCGCCGCCGCCGCGGCCTTCGAACCCGCTTGGCCCGTGTTCGGTCTGAAACATCAGGCCCGAACCGGGTTGCCACGCGAGGCCCTGTGGATTGCGGTGTCCGGTCGAAAAGATCTCCGGTCGGTAGCCGGCCTTTCCGACGAACGGATTGTCATTCGGAATGGTTCCATCATCATTCAGCCGCAGCGTTTTTCCGGCAAGCGAATTGTTGTCCTGCGCAAGATTCCAATCGGTCGAGTCGCCGGTAACGACATACAACTTTCCGTCCGGGCCAAAACGCGCACGCGTCCCCGCATGATTCGGAGACGATGGAATATTCTCGACGATCGTTTTCGGTTCGCTGAATTTATTTCCATCGAACTTATACCGGAGGACCTTTACGCGTTTTCCATCGCTGTTGTAGGCGTATGCGAGATAGACGAAATTGTTCGTGCTGAAATTAGGATGAACCGAAATGTCCATCAAACCGCTCTCGCTCGACGGCTCGACATCCGGTACGACGTAGATCGGGGTCGCACGTAGCTTTCCGCTCTCGATCAAACGCACGCGGCCCGGCCGTTCGGTAAAGAGCAGATCTTTGTTTGGCAGAAAAGCGAACCCCCACGGCACCTCAAGGCCCGTCGCGACAGTCTCGACCCGAAAACGAACCTGAGGCGTCGACGTCTCAAAAACCTGATCCTCAGACGCTCCGGTTGGTGGATTTCCGCAAGCGAAGGCGGCAGCTATACAAAGGATCAAAGTTCCCAAAAAGCTCATTGAATACCTCATTTGACGATTTTAACAAACCCGAAGCAGTTTAATTGCATCTTTGATGTCTTTGGGCGAAACTTAGGCCGCGCGAAAACCAAAACAAATCTGATCTATGAAGTACCTACTCCTAACCCCGTTCCTGCTCCTCATTGTCGCCTCAAGCTATACCGCAGCGCAGGATTGCAGTCCGCCGCCGATCGTCTTCAACTCGAAGACCGAAAATATCTTTTCGCCCGAGCAGGAGATGTTTCTAGGCGACGCGATGATGGAGCGCCTGGAAAAGGATTTCCGCGTCATACCGGACGATCAGGTTAACGCGTATCTCCAGACGATCGGCGACCGGATCACGAAACACTTACCAGCATCCGGGATCCGCTTCCGATTTGTCGTTGTCGACACGCCGTACACGAACGCACATGCGATGGCCGGCGGCCGGATCTTCGTGACCCGAAAAATGGTCAGCTTTGTCCGGAACGAGGATGAGCTTGCAGGTGTGATCGCACACGAGCTTGGCCATGCCGTCGTCCGTCATCACGCGATCGACGTTTCGAGATACTTCAAACAGATCCTCAACGTATCGCAGGTCGGGGACCGTTCCGACGTCTTTGAGAAGTACAACAAATTCCTCGAGATGTACCGGACAAAGCGCGTCAGGTTCTCGGCAAACCACGAAGACAATCAGCAGATCGAGGCGGACCGCATCGGTGTATACGCCGCCTACGCTGCGGGTTACGATCCGAATGCCTTCACCGAGTTCTGGAAGCGCTTTACGGAAGCGAAGAAGGGAAATTTCTTCACGGATGTTTTCGGCTCGAAGACGCTCGCCGACAAGCGGCTCCGGGAAATGCTTGGAGCGATGAAGCAAATCCCGGCCGGGTGTCTGGATAAGCTCTCGCCGACGGCATCGCAGGACTTCGAAAAATGGCGGCGCCACGTGATCAACTTTTCTTCGACAACGAATCGCGAGGCCCTCAATGGAATGATCTACCGGCGGCCGCTGGTCCCATTGCGCGGAGACATCACACATCTCAGATTTAGCCCCGACGGGAAATACATTCTTGCGCAGGATGCATCGACACTCACGGTCCTGACCCGCGAACCGCTTGCGTTCCACTACCAGGTCGAGATGGAGGACGCATTTCCCGCAGCGTTCTCGAAAGATTCGAAAACGCTTATCGCGTACAACAAGAACCTTCGCGTTCAGAAGTGGGACATCGCGCAGAAAAGTTTGGTGTCGACGGATGAGATCGCGATCCGAGACGGCTTCTGGCAGACGAAAGTTTCCCCGGACGGAAAGTATCTTACGTGCTATCGCTATAGCGGCGACCTCGTGATCTACGACGTCGCTACAAACACCGAGATTTTCAAGGAGAAGGAGTTTTACTTGCCGAACTATGGTGAGTTTCTCGGCTGGCAGCTGATGAAGATCCTTCTCGATCTGGATGAAGTGGCGGCGATAAACATCGAATACTCGCCCGACGGCAAATACATGCTCGCCGGCCGAAAACGCAGGATCATGGGCTACGGCGAAGAGGCCCTCGCGCTGGACCTCGCCACGAGGAAGAAGGTCTCGCTCGCCGGAAACATAAAGGAAGTGTTAGTTTCTGCGATGGACTTTATGGGGCCTGACAAGGTAGTGGGCCAGTACGGCGGCGATATCAAAAAATCGGGTGTGTTTGCTTTTCCTTCCGGCGAGCGGCTCGACCAGTTCGAGCTTAGCGGTGCTAGCTTTATGCCCGCTGAATCGGGTGACTACATTACCGTCCGTCCCGTCGCGGGCGCGGCGGTCGGCGTTTACGACCTAAAGGCAAAGAAGTATGTCCTCGCTAACAAGAAATCGGCTCTCGACGTTTACGGCAACGTCTTCGTAGCGGAACGAAAAAATGGTGAGGTCGCTCTTTACACGATGGGCACAAATCAGCCGGTCGCATCTGTGAGTCTGCCTGCAAGCCCGTTCGCAAACTTGCGAACCGCGTCGATATCGCCTGACGGCAACTGGCTGGTTGCGTCCGATCGTTCGCGCGGCGCGGCGTGGAACCTTCAAACTGGTGAGCGTCTGCTGCACATACGGGCTTTCCGAGGAAGTTTTTTTGCTCCCGATGGAAAGATCTATGCCGATTTTCCAAAACAGGGTGAAGTACAGCGTTCGATTGCCATAATGGATCCGAAGGCAGCCACCGTGACGGCGGTCGGCGATCTGATGTCTGATGACAACGTCATACAGCACGGCCCGTTTCTGCTCGTCAGAAAGTCGAATAAGAAAGGCGAGTCGCCTGACAAAGATAAAGACAAGGACAAAGACAAAGATAAGAAAGCGGACGACCGAAAGTTATTTTCGGAAGAGGAGCCGGACAAAGCTGTCGGGTTCCGCAACACGACTTTCGAGCTTCGCGATGTTCGCGACGGCAAAACTCTCTGGGCGCGAAAGTTCGAAGATGAGACACCGTTCTTTTTCATCAACCACGATGAGAACCGGATCGGGCTATCGTGGTTTCTCAGTTCAAAGGCGGCCAAAGCGATGATCGCTGCAAACCCCCAGCTGTCCGCCCGCGTGAGCAAGATGCAGGAAAAAGTCGGCGACCGCATTGTCGAGTTCGTAGAAGCGACGACCGGTAAAGTGACCGGGCATTTCTTCCTCGAGACCGGCAAGGGATCGATCGACGTCGACGGACTCACCTCGTCGGGTGATTACGTCGTCGTTGGCGACAGTGATAATCGCGTACTCGTCTACTCGATATCGACCGGCGAGTTGTTGTACAGGTTTTTCGGTGATTACACGGCGATCTCGGATTCGGCGAAAATGATCGCCGTAGAAAACCTTCCCGGCCGCGTGACGATCTATGACATCAGGACCGGGCGCGAGATGGAGCGGCTCTCTTTCCCGCGGGCCGTCACACGAATGAGCTTTCTCGAAGGCGGAAAACGCTTCTTTGTGCTGACCTCCGATCAGACCGCCTTTATGTTCGACGTTGCTAAGTTCTCGTCGGACACACGGCTCGCGGTGCGCGACTGACGCCGGTTCGCCTTTCACACCCCGCCGAGTAGATGGTCAGGCCCTGAACGTTATTGTAAAATTTGTGTGAAGCAAGAAGTTTTCGGAGGAGCCCCGAACATCGGGGCTGAGAGGTGCGATCGGGCACGACTCCTAGAACCTGATGCGGATAATACCGACGAAGGGAGAAAAACGATGAAAGAACAGTTATCAGTAGTCAGTGGTCAGACCTCAGAAGATTCAGGCTCAATCTCAAATTTGAAATTTGAAATTTCAAATGATTCAATCCAAGATCCAAAATCCAGGATCCAAAATGGCGGGCTTCCTGCATCCACGAAAATCTACATCGAATCAAACGGTCTTAGAGTTCCATTTCGCGAGATCTCGCTGAGCCCGTCAAAGAACTTTGACGGAACCATCGAAGAGAATCCGCCCGTTCGCGTTTACGACACGAGCGGACCTTGGACCGATCCCGAACAGAAGCATGATGTCCGTGACGGGTTGCCGCCGCACCGTCGCGACTGGATCGTCGACCGCGGAGACGTTGAAGAGTACGAGGGTCGCGAAGTCATCCCGCAAGACAACGGCTATCTTACGGAAGGTGCGGAGGAGATCGCTCGGTTTAAAGATCGCGGTGCTCTTGAAGAGTTTCCCGGATTGAGACGTGCACCGCTCCGTGCAAAATCCGGCGCATGCGTCACGCAGATGCATTACGCGCGAAAGGGCATCATCACGCCGGAGATGGAGTACGTCGCGATAAGGGAAAATCTGGGCAGGCAGATCGCCTTTGAAACGCTTAGTTCGGCCGCGGATGGAGCAATTGCCCAGAGTTCCGGAATGAGAAGCGGCTCGACAATCCAAAATCCAAAATCCGAAATCCAAAATGGGGATGATCGAAGTTCTCTTTACCACCAACATCCCGGCCAATCGTTCGGAGCCTCGATACCGGAATTCGTCACACCTGAGTTTGTTCGGGACGAAATTGCGCGCGGACGCGCGATCATCCCCTCGAACATCAATCACCCGGAAAGCGAACCGATGATCATCGGCCGCAACTTCCTTGTAAAGATCAATGCCAACATCGGTAACTCCGCGATCGCATCCTCGATCGACGAAGAGGTCGAGAAGATGCGCTGGTCGAGTTTGTGGGGAGCCGACACGGTGATGGATCTTTCGACGGGGAAAAATATTCACGCGACTCGCGAATGGATCCTGCGCAATTCGCCGGTGCCGATTGGTACCGTCCCGATCTATCAAGCGCTCGAAAAGGTAAACGGCAAGGCTGAAGAACTGACGTGGGAAATTTACCGTGACACCCTGATCGAGCAAGCTGAGCAGGGCGTCGATTACTTCACGATTCACGCGGGTGTGCGGCTTCCTTACATTCCGCTAACTGCGAAACGGACGACGGGGATAGTAAGCCGCGGCGGTTCGATCATGGCGAAATGGTGCCTCGCGCATCACGAAGAGAGTTTTCTCTACACACGCTTTCGCGAGATCTGCGAGATCATGCGAGCATACGACGTCAGCTTTTCACTTGGCGACGGATTGCGTCCGGGATCGATCGCCGATGCGAATGACGAAGCGCAATTCGCCGAACTCGATACGCTCGGTGAGCTGACAAAGATCGCATGGGAAATGGATTGTCAGACGATGATCGAGGGGCCCGGCCACGTGCCGATGCACCTCATCAAAGAGAACATGGACAAGCAGCTCGAGGTTTGCGGCGAAGCACCGTTCTACACCCTCGGGCCGCTGACGACAGATATTGCGCCCGGCTACGATCACATCACGAGCGGTATCGGTGCCGCGATGATCGGATGGTTCGGGACGGCGATGCTCTGTTATTTCACGCCGAAAGAGCATCTCGGTCTCCCGAACAAGCAGGACGTGAAAGAAGGCGTGATCACATACAAGCTCGCGGCCCATGCGGCCGATCTCGCAAAAGGTCATCCGGGCGCGCAGTACCGCGACAACGCACTCAGCAAAGCGCGTTTCGAATTCCGTTGGGAGGATCAGTTCAATCTCGGGCTCGATCCGGAAAAGGCGAAGGAGTTTCACGACGAAACTCTCCCTGCCGAGGGAGCAAAGCTCGCGCACTTCTGCTCGATGTGCGGCCCGCATTTCTGTTCGATGAAGATCACGCAGGATGTTCGTGAATACGCGGCCCAGCAAGGTGTCGAAGAAGAAAAGGCACTCGCGGTCGGAATGTCAGAGAAAGCGAAAGAGTTTGTCGACTCGGGCGGCGAGATTTATAAGTAGCTGTCTTCTATTTCCGATTCGTGTGTTTCGTGTGTTTGTATGTTGATTAACGGCCGAAACACCTCCGGATTCCGAGCCTTCTTCTCCGTGTTTTCGGTGTGTTCCGTGGTCAAATGGTCGCGACCTTTTCTAACCACAGAACACACGGAACGCACGGAAAGAAAAGAACACGGAAGCCTCCAGTTATGACTGCGTGCGCTTCGCGGTTCCATTCTTAGAAATCACAACCACGAAACGCACGAATCTCACGAAATCTAGCCTGTCATCCGCGAACCCTTGTAAACAGCGATGTCGGACCCGGTCGCGAATAGGACGGAAAAAGGTTTTG
>JANMUW010000034.1:0-2685 GCA_031392105.1 Acidobacteriota bacterium
CGAGGCGATTAGCCATCGTCTCGTAAGCGATCCGCTGCAGATCAGGATCGATCGATGTGTACACTCGGTAATGCTGAAGCGCCTCGGGATCACTGACTACCTTCGGCAGTTCTTCGATCGCGTATTGCGAAAAGTACGGCATGCCCTGCAGATCTTTGCGACCCGAGACCGGTTTCAAGACGAGTTTCGTCGAGCGTGCTTCGGCAGCTTGTTGCTGATTTATCTCGCCGGCTTCGAGCATCGAATCGAGCACCTGATTGCGACGCTCTTCGACGCGTTCCGGATTTTTGTACGGGCCGTACCGGTTCGGGCTGCGGATGATGCCCGCGATGAACGCAGCCTCACCAAGCGCGATCTGCGAAACGTCCTTGCCGAAATAGACACTCGCCGCCTCGCCGACGCCATAGATCGACACACCCGACTGCTGTCCGAGATAGATCTGGTTTGCGTAGAGCGTGAAAATGTCTTCTTTGCTAAGACGCGTTTCGAGGATGACCGACATGAACGCCTCGGTCGCCTTGCGCTCGAGCGTCGGTTCGTTTGTCAGCAGAAGATTCTTTACGAGCTGTTGCGTGATCGATGAGCCGCCCTGATTGGCGATCGGTGAATCGTCGTTCTCATTCTCGTACCGGCGCCACAGTGCACGCGCGATACCGCGAAAGTTTACGCCGTAGTGTTCGAAGAACGCTCGGTCCTCGGTCACTGTGATCGCCTTCACGAGATGCGGCGGAAGATCGGCGAACGTGACGGTTCGTCGGCGCCCGTCACCTTCGGCGGCGACGGTGCTCAGCATCTTCGGCTCGATCTTGATTTTCTCAACCTGAGTTTTCTGTTCGAGATCGGCGACGCCGTTTACAGATTTCCCATCCTTCGCAAAACTAACCGAGACTGCCGGAAACATTTTCTTGCCGTCGACTACTCCCGTGATGCCGGGCTCGATCACCAGCTTTCCTTCTATGACCGAGTAACGGCTTCGCGATTGATCGGCCTTGTTGTTCCTTTCGATGTAGCCTGCCGATTTGAGATAGTCGATGAGTTCGATCATCGAGATCCGTTCGCCGGTCTTCAGTGTTTTGGGAGCCGAGTAGATCCCAGCGGATGGCGTGTAGATCTCACCGCTCAGCAGGCGCCGGTCGATGCGATCCGAAAATTCGAACCAAAAATAGGTAAACGTCAGAAACCCGATCAGGATGAATACGAGCGAGAAGGTGATCAGCCACGGATTTATAAAAAACCGCCCGATCCGGCGCAAACGGCTCGGCGGCGGCGCCTGATATGAAGAGACGCGTCGCGGATCGTTCCGGCCTTTCGGCGAACCTTTTGAGCGCATGTGTTTCGGTTGAAAAGGATCCCGCATTTCCGAGTAGTCGTTCAGCGAGTTAGAGAGGTTTCGGTTTTCGGCAGTTGCCCTGTAAAATTTTAACGAGTTTCTCTAAGTAATGTCCATTCTATTTTCGATTTGCGATTTTCGATTTGCGATCTCTTTGCGGCTTAGCGTCTTTGCGGGAACAATAGATTGAGTATTTCAGGTTGAATGTTCACGCGGAGTCGCGAAGACGCAAAGGAACAAGGCGCCGCGTCTCACTGAAAAGATCACAAATCGAAAATCGCAAATCGAAAATCACCACATGAAATTCCTCATCACAGGCGGCACCGGATACCTCGGCACACACGTCCGGCGATATTTTGAAGCGGACGATCTCTCGCGGGCCTCTGGGTTTGATGTTCTGAGCACGGTTGACGCGGCAAGGGTCGCGGACTATGACGTCGTTATCCATCTCGCCGCACATCTCGATAAATCTCCCGACGCCGCCGAACAAGTCTTCCTGACCAATATTGAAGGCACCGTAAATCTCCTCAAGAATATGCGGCGGGATTCGGTTTTTATTTTTGCATCAACAAAAGACGTGTATGGACGTTTCGCGGATAATTACGGTGAGGTGCCCGAAACCTGCCAGACGCTATACGCCGGGCAGTCGGCTCTCGAATGGTCGAAGCTGATCGCCGAGCGATATGTCGAATACTACGCGCACGAGCTCGGTTTTCGTTCGTGCATTTTCCGGATGTCCACGGTGTACGGAAAACCGAGTGAAGGCACGACGCCGAATTTTGTCGGCGGATATGTCGATGCGATCAACATGGGAGAACGCATGCGATTGCCGGGAGGCGGACGCCCACGACGCGACCTGCTGCACGTCGATGACTTCTCCGCGGCGTGCAAGGCATTTGTCGATTCGGTCATCCGCCACGGTCTATACAACATCGGCGGGGGCCGTGCGAATGCGTTGACACTGACCGACCTCGTTTCGAAACTCGAAGACGTTTCCGGACTTCAGGCGATAGTAGATATCGAGAATCCACTACCCGATCCCGTGCCGATGAACTATGTTTCGGATCTTTCGTTGATCCGCCAAGAGCTGGATTGGGAGGCGAAGATCGACATTGCTCAGGGATTGAACAGTTTGTTCTGATTGAGGCGACGTTGTTCCGTGTCTTTTTCCGGGTGCTCCGTGTGTTCCGTGGTTTATCCGCTTGGAAGGCGAACCACGGAATACACCGAATGCACGGAAGAAGTCACGGAAGGAACGGACCGAAGCCCGGGAACCGAGTGAAAAATTTATCAGGCTAGGGACAGCCGGTGAAAGATGAGAATTCTAGTCCGCGGGACAAACTGGATCGGCGATG
>JANMUW010000143.1:0-2305 GCA_031392105.1 Acidobacteriota bacterium
CTCGATCTTCAACGGCTACCCGAAAGGCTCGATGCCGGATGAGTACACAGGTGGTGTCGGGAAAAAAGGAGTCGAGAACCTGCGCAAGTTTGTCGAGAACGGCGGCACGCTCGTATTCCTGAACCGCGCATCGAACTTCGCCATCGAGCAGTTCAATCTGCCGGTGAAAGATGTCACTCGCGGCTTGAATCGCAAAGACTTTTTTATCCCCGGCTCGATCCTTCGCACCGAGCTCGACCTGACACACCCGATCGCGAAAGGAATGCCGCAGCAGTCGATCGCGTGGTTCGAGAACTCGCCGGTATTCGAGATCCAAACCGATCCGCTAGCTCTGACGCGCAACTTCCGCATCATCGCCACGTACCCGAAAGATCCGAAACAGATCCTCCTCTCAGGCTGGGCGCTCGGAGCGGAGAAGATCGCCGGTAAAGCAGCGCTCGTCGAGTTCAATATAGGAAAAGGCAAGATAATTCTCTTCGGCTTCCGCCCGCAGTACCGCGGGCAATCGCTGGCGACGTTCCCGTTGTTGTTCAATGCAATATCTCAGTAATTAGCGGACGACAAAAAGCTCCCCTCCTTCCGAAGGAGGGGTGGCAGCGGCTTCCGCTGACGGGGTGGTTCTCTTGACGTTGTTGTGTCGAATCTCGAGTTCCCCGAAAAAAAGATAACCACCCCGCCGAAGCGGCACCCCTCCTTCGTAAGGAGGGGAGTTTAAATCCCCCGGTCGCTACCGCTCCCGGTTCTGACTCCTGTCGCGGAATTCCGCATTCGACGGTTTCGTTGTATCCTGTGTGCACATCAACCACCGGTCCGAATAAAACGCATATGAATTTCGATCTGCTAACTATTTTTATGGTCATCGGCGGGATCGGCTTTGCTTTTCTGCTTATCTCACTCGTCGTAGGTGACATCTTCGAGATGTTCGGGGGTAGTGCGGACCTGGGCGACGCCGGCGTAGATTTTGGATTTCTCGACAGCCGTGTCCTTGCGGTTTTCATCACGGCATTCGGCGGTATCGGTGCGATCGCCGCCCAGATGGGTTTCGGAGCGGTAGCCAGTTCGATTGTCGGTCTGCTCGGTGGGGTCGGATTTGCCGGAGTCGTGTCGGTGTTCGGCCGATTTCTGATTGGGCAACAAGCGTCGAGCAGCGTGAGCGATAACGATCTGATCGGTCGGACGGTCCAGGTAACCGTCACGATCAAACCCGGCGAAGTCGGCCAGATAACCGCCAAGATCGGCGACGAGCGTGTTGAGAAGATCGCACGTGCAAAATCCGAGATCGAGATCAAGGCCGGTACGATCGTCACAGTCGATTCGATCGCCGGCGATTCGGTAATCGTCAGTACTACTGAGTCGAGTCTGTACTGATCGCGTTTCCTGTCGCAAACGGCGACAAACATTAAAGCCTAGGGTGCAGTGAGGCTTTGCGAGCGGAACCCTAGGTACGACGACCGTGACAATCCGTCGCTGAAAGCGACGAACGATTGTTGCTCCCCTTCAGGGAGCGGAATCCGATGATTACGGACCTAGGGTTCCGTTCGCTTCGCTCGCTCCACCCTAGGCTTTAATGTCCGTCGCCTTTGGCGACAAGATGCTTGAGGTAAACCATGCTTGATCTTTCCACTCTCCTAATTCCGGTCATCATTCTCGTCGTCGTCATCGCGGTGCTTATCGCGTTGATGCTGATCAGCCGAAACTACATCAAGGTTTCGCCTAACCAGGCGGCTGTCATCTCGGGCCGCAAGCGAAAGCTGCCCGACGGATCCGTCGCGGGTTATCGCCTCGTGCGCGGCGGTGCGACTCTCGTATTCCCGTTTCTCGAAAAGGTCGAGTATCTCGACTTGAACGTCATCACGGTACCGCTAGCAACACAGCGGGCTTACACCGTGCAGGGCGTTCCGGTTTCTGTAAAAGCGGTCGCGAACGTAAAGATCAAAGGCGACGATTCGAGCCTGCGTGCGGCGTCCGAACGTTTTCTCGGTATGCCCCAGCAGGTGTTTCACCAGCTTGTTTTCCAGACGCTCGAGGGCCATCTTCGTGCGATCCTCGGTACGCTGACCGTTGAAGAGATCAACAACGACCGGCAAAGTTTCGCGCAAAAACTGCTGACCGAAGCCGCCGGCGATCTGGAGAAGATGGGTATTGGTCTTGATGCCCTGACCATCCAGGAGATCTCCGACGAAGAAGGTTATCTCGACGCACTTGGTAAACGCAGAACGGCCGAAGTAAAACGCGACGCCGAGATCGGGCAAGCCGAAGCGAACCGCGATTCGAAGATCAAGGCTTCGCTCGCGTTGCAAGAGGG
>JANMUW010000162.1:0-20693 GCA_031392105.1 Acidobacteriota bacterium
CGAGGCCGCGACCCTCACCGGATTCGGCGGGTTGTTAGGATTGCTTCTCGGGTGGCTTTTGACGCTCCTTGTTAAGCTCGTCCTTCCGTCCTACGTCCCCCTCTGGGCACCGGCCGTCGGTTTTATCGCCAGCGTCGGCATCGGACTCATCTTCGGACTGTGGCCGGCGTGGAAGGCGGCAAGGCTCGATCCGATCGAAGCACTTAGATACGAGTAGAACAAAAAGGCGATCACGTTGATCGCCCTATCGTTCTTAGCAGTTGTCCAGAACTATGTCGGAGCCCCGCCTAGGTATGCGAGGACCACTCTTGCGGCGAGTCCGATCAGCAAAAAGATTATCACGATCGCCCAAGCTGACGACGACGAGATCTTATTCGTTATCCGAAGTCCGATCGCGGCGAGCACCCAACCCCAGATCATAAACAGGTCAAGCGTACCGATAATTGTTGCGAGTACCGGAGCCGCCTTCCCATCCATCAAAATTGCCGGGCTCGCGTGAATCAATGTGCGCTGACTCATCGCAAGGTCGATCTCGTCCGATGACTTAAAAAACATCACGATGAAGTTAGCAATGGTTCCGACGACGACCGGTGGTAGTGACGAATACACGAAGGTCGACCAGCCGTGAAGGAAGCCACCGGATCCACCAAACGCTTTTCCAGCGGCCCAGTAAAGTAAACCGCCGATCACCATAAAGATCGCCACAAAAACGGGCGAAACAAAGCGACCAATCTTACTGAATGTCATCTGCATGTCGACGGCGTTCGCTTTCTGCTCCGAAGACATGGAGCTGGTACTCGGACTCTTGTCGAACTGCTCCACGATGAACTGTCGGACCCCTGCATCGCCTATTTTGTAGGCGAGTGCAAAGCCGTATGCACCCAAGAGTAGCGAAACAATAACGGTCGCAAGAATGAATCGTGGCTTCTTGCGGAGGTCCTCAAACGTCCGGCCCGGTTCAAAGAAAATATTTCCGATCGTTCCGACCTCGGACATCTCCGGTTGCTCGACTGGGACCGCTGGTGGTGAAGGCGGAGCCTCCGGTTCGGGGTTTTCATTTTCCATTCGATTATTCTCCTTAGGGTGGCGCCGATCTTATCGGTATTACAAAGGTCGAAGAGCGTCGCGTGTGATAGAAAAGTACTCTGCTTTTACGCCGATGGCGAGTCGGCAGTTTCAAATTTGGCAATGGGAGCGCTGTCATAGCCGTCGACGCGGATGCATGCGGCGGTGTGCCCGGGCTCGATCTCTCGCAGCTCAGGAACAATTGCCGCGCATTCCGGGATAGCGATCGGACACCGGGTTCGAAATCGGCAGCCGGATGGCGGATTGATCGGCGTTGGCACATCGCCATGCAGAACGATGCGATCGCGTTTGTGTTTTGGATCCGGAACGGGGATCGCGGAAAGCAGCGCTTTTGTATACGGGTGGAGCGGATTCTTATAAAGTTCCTTCGCGTCAGCTATTTCGACGATCTTGCCGAGGTACATAACTGCGACGCGATTTGAAATGTGCTCGACCACCGCGAGCCCGTGCGAGATGAAGAGATATGTCAATCCGAATTCCTGTTGCAGATCCTGGAGCAGATTCACGACTTGCGCCTGAACTGATACGTCGAGCGCCGAGACCGGCTCGTCGCAAACGATGAGTTTAGGGTTTAACGCAAGAGCTCGCGCGATCCCGATCCGCTGTCTTTGTCCGCCTGAGAATTCGTGCGGATACCGGTTCATGTAATCGGGATCGAGACCGACTTTTGTCAAAAGATCAGCGACACGCGCCCGCCGTTCGGCTTTGTTCGAAACTCCGTGGATCTTCAGCGGCTCGGACACGGTCGACAGAATGCTTTGCCGAGGGTTAAGGCTCGCGTACGGATCCTGAAAAATTATCTGCATCTCACGACGCAAGTCGCGAAGTGCGGTGTTGTCGAGTTCGAGAATGTTTTGCCCTTCGAAAAATACTTCTCCGCTCGTCGGCTCCTGCAGGCGCAAAAGACATCGGCCGACGGTCGACTTCCCGCATCCCGATTCCCCGACCAAGCCAAGCGTTTCGCCCGATCGAATGGAAAACGAAACTCCATCGACTGCCTGTACAAGGTCGTCGCTTTTCTCCACCGGAAAATGTTTGACCATATTCCGGACTTCGAGAAGTTCGGACGATTCAGTTTTTGCTGCCGCTCCTTCCATCAACCTACTTTACAAGCCAATCTTCCTTGAGTATCGCCCAACGCTCGTGATCGCGCCAACGGCCGCTGATTTTTAGATACCGTCGAGAGAATCCTTCTTTCACAAAACCGTTTCTCTGGAGCACGGCTATCGAAGGCGTGTTCATCGGCTGCACGTTCGCCTCGACACGGTGGAGTTGGAGCACATTGAATGCGAACTGCAGCGACAGCGCAACAGCCTCCGTCATATATCCATGACCTGTGAAGCCCGAGAACAGTTGATATCCAAGATAGGCGTTCTGAAATGATTTGCGAAAGATCTGGCTCAGATTAAGTGTGCCGACGATCACCCGATCGGTGCTTCGGCACACCAGAAAGTGTTCGTTCGAATCCTTTGCCGAATCCATGAGCATCAAATCGAACTGCTCGCGGGTAAGGGTCGATCGAGCGTAACCCCGAAAATGCTCCCGGCTCGATCGATAGAGCCTGATCAGCTCGTCGCAATCGTCAGTTTCCGGAGCTCGCAGATAGACTCTTTTCGATCTCGACTTCATCACCGGACTCTTCGTCGTAGAGAACACATCTCACCTTAACGTCATTTTGCAATTGAAACAGCGGGATCTCGCCGTGCACACATCGCTCCATGCGAAATTCACACCGCGGTGCGAAATGACATCCCGGTGGCAGGTTTGTCGGAGTGGGCACGGTACCGTCGATCGTCTGCAAGCGAACAGCTTTCTCAATGTCGTGCTCGGTAAGTTTCGGAACCGAGCGCAGCAGTCCCTGCGTATAGGGATGTTTTGGCTTTTCGAAGAGCTCATCAACGGGCGACTCTTCGACGATCTTTCCCGTATACATAACACAAACCCGATCAGCCGTTTCTGCGACTACGCCGAGATCGTGCGTTATCAAAAGCACGGCAAGTTTTCGCGTTCGCCGAAGCCCGTCAAGTAGCTCGAGGATCTGCGCCTGAATGGTAACGTCCAAAGCTGTGGTCGGCTCGTCCGCGATCAGCAGCTCCGGATCACACGCAAGGGCCATTGCGATCATCACGCGCTGCCGCATGCCTCCGGAGAGTTGATGGGGATAATCGTTCGCTCGTCTCTCGGGCGACGGGATCGAGACTTCTTTCATCGAATCGATCGCTGCCGCCCACGCAGCCTTACGGTCTAACTTTCGATGCAGTCTTAACGCTTCCGCGATCTGCTCGCCAACAGTGTAGACAGGATTGAGCGAAGTCATCGGATCCTGGAAGATCATCGCGATATCGTTACCGCGGATCTCCCGCAAGCGGTTCTCGCTCGCGGTGCTGAGTTCTTCGCCTTTAAATTTGACCGAACCGCCGACTATCTTACCGGGCGGTGAAATAAGACGCAGGATCGACAGAGCAGTGATGGACTTTCCTGAACCCGACTCGCCAACTAAACCGAGAAGCTCACCTTCGTTGATATCGAAACTGACGTCATCCACCGCTTTAACCAGACCGGCGCGGGTCGGAAAGTGTGTCCGCAGATTTGTTACTTCGAGAAGATGAGGCATCTGGTCAATAGTACGACGGGCCATTAGCCCTTCGCCACAGACGTAACACGGATAGGCTAACAGCCCGTCTTACTAATTTCCCGTCTTGATCGGATCTTTCGGTCGCGGCGGCAGCTTAACGGGCGACGTAATTTTCTTCATCAGCTCAGCAACCGCACGCTCGAGCTGTGGATCGCCACCGGCGATGATCGATTTCGGATCGTTCTCGACTTCGATATCGGGATCAACTCCGTAGCCTTCGATAATGTACTCGCCCTTCGGATTTGCCAGTGCTGACTGCGGCACATTGACGACACCACCGTCGATCAGTGTTCCACGATTGCTGATACCGACGACGCCGCCCCAGCTTCGTTTTCCGACCAATTGACCGAGTCCGGCTTCCCGAAACATATATGGGAAAATGTCGCCATCCGAGGCTGAGTTCTCATTCAGAAGCGCGATCATCGGCCCGATGAAGGCGCCATCCGGGTATGTATTTCCGTCCTCGCTAAAACTGTTGTAGTTGATCCCAAGTACTTTTCGTCGCAAACGTTCGATGAGCATTCGGGAAACGTTTCCGCCGCCGTTGGCACGAACATCTACGACAAGGCCTTCTTTTCGAAGCTGCGGATAGTACCATTTTATAAACTCGCGAATACCCGCGGCGCCCATATCCGGGATATGCAGATACCCGAGCCGGCCTCCGGAGAGTTGATCCACGCGACGGCGATTCTCGGATATCCAATCCAGGTAAACAAGATCGGATTCGCTCGTAATCGGCCTGATCGTTACGGTGCGCGAACCCTGCGAGTTCGGAGTCCCGTTCAACGTAAACGTGACCGTGCTCTCCGCCTTTCCCCGCAGGTACGAGTAGATGTCCCGGTCGGTCGTGACATTTTCTCCATCGATCGCGATCACATAGTCACCCACATTCGCCTCGCTTCCGACTTCGGTGAACGGTGAGCGGTAAATGTCTTCTTCGTTTTGTCCGGCGAGTATTTTCGAGATCCTGTAACGGTTCGCAGCCTTATCGACTTCAAATCGAGCTCCGGTCAACGCGACGCGGACGCGAGGCGGGAGATTCATGTCGCCTCCGTCGATATATGCGTGCTGGACCGCGAGCTCTGATTGCATTTCGGAAAGCAGGTAGTTGAGATCCGAGCGGTGATTTACATACGGCAGCCATTTCTGATAATCATCGCGTATCGCAGCCCAGTCGTAGCCGTGCATATTCGGGGCATAGAACCAATCGCGATATTGACGCCACACTTCGAAAAAGATCTGCCGCCATTCTTTTGCCGGATCGACTTCGGTGACAAGGCCGCTCGTCGAAATATTTTTCCTCGAACGCTCACCAGCCGGATTAGCATCCATAGTTAAATATGTTCCCTGCAACACCGACATCAGCTTTGAACCGTCAGCCGAGAGGACCGCAGCCCCGGTTCCGGTAACGAGCGTAGTTTCTTTGCGATCCTTGAGCGAGAAGATCCTGACCGATCCCTGGGTATCCGCCTGACGCCCGTAATAGAACGGGGCATTTATGCTGTAGACGAGATGTCCCTTGATTGCCGCAAGGCCTCCATAATTGTCAGCGCCCAACGGAGCTTTGGATGCACGCGTTTCGATACCGTCGAAGTCGATCTTTTCGGCACCGCTCGACGGAGCCGGTGATGGTGAAGGCGATGCAGTAGGTGACGGAGTCGGGGATCCCTCTTTCTTTTCATCTACGATTGCGACCTCGTCGCTTTCCGGCGGAAATGGATTCTTAGAATCTTTTCGCAGAGCCAGAGCATAGACGTAGTCCGAGCGATTGCTCGCATAGTTGAATTCGGTCGATCCGATCAACGGTGCGTATTCGCGATCGCTGAGAAAATAAAGGAAGCCGCCGCTCGGGTCCCACGTCCCATCGTGGGCCTGGAACATCTCTGGCGTCACACGATAGTTCTTATTCTCCTCGGAGCTCCAAATATAGACCGACGAAAAACCGTTGCGGTTTCCCATCGTATAGGAAACAAAATTCCCTTTCGGCGAAAATTCATAGTCCGTGATCTGTCCGTTCGGGGCGTCGACGATCATCTGCATCTGCTTCGTGGCTACAGTCACGACATATACACGTCCGTTCTTGTCGCCGAAAACGATCTTCTTGTTGTCCGCCGACCATTGCGGTGCATAACGCTGCACCGATCCGCCGCTGGTGATCTGCTGCGGCTGAGTCGATCCGTCCTGAGCGACGATCCACACTTCATCTTCGCCGCTCTGGTCCGACATATAGGCGATCCAGCGACCGTCCGGCGACCATGTCGGAAAGCGGTCGTGAGCACCCGATGAGCGAGTGAGATTTCTAGCTCCACCTTTCTCGATCGGCACCGTGAAAATATCGCCGCGTGCGCTAAAAACGGCGCGCTCGCCTTTCGGACTGAGACCGAACCAGGAAATGCGGTTAGCGACCGATGTCTGTCGAGGGCGTTTGTTGATCCCGTCATCAGGGACGTTGATCGAAAGCCGTGTCGCCTTCTTTGAGCCGACGTCAAACGTTTCGAGCTCCCCGTTCCGTTCGTACACGATCCGCGACTGCTCGTCGGATGAGGGCCAGCGGATATCCCAGTCACGATTCTTCGTCACCTGCGTTGTTTTCTTTGAGCCGGGATCGAAGGCCCAAAGATTGAACTTCCCGTCTTTGTCCGTGTTGTAGTAGACCGTATCGCCGATCCACATCGCATCTCGGCTGGCGAACGGACTGTCGGAGATCAGCTGTGCATCGTTTGTTTTGAGATCGTAGATGTAAAGTTTATTCGCCTGGCCGCCGCTATATCTTTTCTCAGGACGAAAATCGCGGAATCGAGGCGAGTAAACCATCCGCGAGCCGTCGGGCGAGAATGACCCCGATCCGGCTTCGGGCATAGGCAAAGGATCAGACGCTCCGCCAGCCGGCGAAACTGAGTAAAGACGGGCGATGGGCAACGACCAGGAGTCGCGTCCGCCACGATAGAAAACGCGTCCGTCCCGCGTCCAACCGAGGACCTGATTATCAAAACCCCAACGAGGAGCCAACGGCCCCCGAGATGGATAAAACGTCAGTTGCTTAGGCTCGCCGCCGCCCGATGGAACAACATATACCTGCTCGTCTCCGTCGTACTGTCCTGTAAATGCGATCCATTTGCCATCGGGTGAGAACTTGGCGTACGTCTCTACGCCCGGGTGAGCCGTCAATCGACTCGCCGTACCGCCGCTAGTGGACGCGACCCAGAGATCTCCACCGTACGTGAACACGACGCGGTCTCCTTGGATATCGGGGAAACGAAGCAGTTTGGTTTGAGCGAAAACTCCACAGACAAGCAGAAAGATAGCTGTGACAGACACGAGAAAACGGGTCAACATTAATTGTTCCTCCGGAAATAGACGGGAAAACTTGTGAAAGTGTAGCGTATATCGAAGAAACACCAAAGTCGCAACAATCGCTCAGGCTCAATGATTTACGAAGTCCCAAGCAACTATTTCCGTCGCGTTTTCCTCAAATGGATGTTATCATTTTCGAGATTCGTCCCGAGGGCCTTACATAATCGAGGAGATTCCGTAGTGAAAAAGCTTTCTTATTTTCTTAGCAGTGTCGTTGTATCCCTAGTCATAATTTCAAACGCATTTCCCCAAGGGGCAAGTGTCGCAAAGGCGGGTCCGAAGTCACCACTTTCGGCACCTAAATCGACCAAGGCCGTCACGGTAGAGAACATCGAACAGGATGTCGCCGAGGCCCTTTCAGTGATCGAGAGCAACCACGTCGTGGGTAAGAAGATGAACTACAACGAGGTGTTCAAGTCTTCGATCGACGGCATGCTGCACACGCTCGATCCGCATTCAAATTATTTTGACGCAAAAGAGTTCGAGCAATTTCGAACCGACCAGAGCTCCCGTTACTACGGTATTGGTGCGACGATCGGCGATCTTAGCGACGGGAAGGGCAACGTCATTGCGACGTACATCAAAGCGACCTTCGACACCGCACCAGCACATCGGGCTGGCCTTCGATATGGCGACAAGATCGTTGAGGTCAACGGAACTTCGATGATCGGCAAATCGTTTTCCGAAGTTCGAACTTTCCTCAGGGGCCCGCGGGGAACGCAGGCGAAATTGGTTGTCGAGCGTAACGGAACGGGCAAGCGCGAGACGATCGAAATCGTCCGCGACGCCGTATCGCAGCCCTCGATAAGCGAGGCTTACATGATTCGTCCCGGTACCGGCTATATTGCGATGACCGGCGGATTCAATCAGACAACGTACTCGGAATTTGCGGATGCGATGAAGTTGCTAAAGGCCCGTGGTATGAAGCAGCTTGTTCTTGATCTTAAGAACAACGGCGGCGGCCTTGTTCGCGAAGCTTACCATGTTGCAAATACGTTCCTCGAGAATGGCCAGATCGTCTTCACGCAAAAAGGGCGGCTGGACGGTGCGACCGAACCCTACAAAGCTAACAATTCGAATCCGGAACGGATGCCGGTAGTCGTGATGGTGAATCGCAACTCGGCATCGGCATCGGAGATTCTCGCGGGGGCGCTTCAGGATCATGACCGCGCTCTCATCGTGGGTGAGAATACTTTTGGAAAGGGTCTAGTGCAGAATCCATTCGTGATAGAACCATACGGTTCTATGCTCCTTCTGACGATCGCAAAATACGAGACCCCGGCCGGCCGTCTTATACAGCGGGACTACTCCAACGGAGAGCTCTACGACTACTACACTAATGGCGGTGTGAAGGCCGACGGTAGCGAGGGAAATATCCCACGCGGCCCGGAGAGCAAGACCGACGCGGGACGTACCGTTTATAGCGGTGGCGGGATCTCACCTGATGTCGAACTAAAAGCGGATACGATCTCAATCGAGCGAGCCCGGTTCCAACAGAAACTTTTCAATCCAGTGTTCGCATTCGCGCTTGATCTGACTGCCGGCCGCATCAAAGGTTACGAAACGATCCGCGTCGATCAACCGATCGTTTTCGATTACGATATCAAGAGTACGGACTTCCCCGTTTCTGAAGGTCTTTTCCAGGCTTTCAAAACTTTTGCAGTGGAAAAATATAAGTTCACGCCGGCGCAGGTCGATCGCGAACGTGAATTCCTCGAGCGCGGTTTGAGATCTGAGCTTGTGACGGCCGCTTACGGTACGACTTCCTCATTGCAGGTTTCAAACGAATATGACAACCAGTTGAAAAAGGCGATCGAATTGTTGCCGCAAGCTAAGCAACTGGCTCTGGAAGCCGCTCGAGCCAAGGTAAGCGCTTCGAAAGTGCAGCCCATGAGTAATCGGTAGAAGTCTCAAAAAGGAAGACTAGAGGGGTCGTCGTTTGGGCGACCCTTTTTCAATTCAATTGGCCTGGAAACGAAAAAAGGCCACCTGCGTGACAGCCTTCTCTTCCAAATACTTTTTTTTCACCGCTACATCCAACTGCGAATCAGGTAGTAGATCCCATATCCGAGTCCGGCAATGATTAGAACAAGCACCGCAATTGCTAGCCCGACCATTAGCTTGAATCTGCGGTAACGCTTTTCGTCGGGCGGCGAAAGCTGATTCTGCGGAAAGTACGGCGGCGGTCTGTTCATAAAGTCACTCTAACAATTTAACCCTGCCTCATCAAACTATCGCGGGATCGGCTGCTCCAGATTAGCCAGGCCAAACGCGAGGACGGCCATAACAGATCCTCCCTCGGCAAGGTCTTTGGGATTGATTTTGTCGAACGTATCAGCAGCGGTGTGGTGATAATTGAAATACGTCCGCGTGTCGAAATACGGTGCGAACGATGGAACGCCGGCTTGTGTCAGAGGACCGATGTCCGCCCCCACACCTCCGGGTTGGAGCTGAACGATGCCCGCACCCTGCCCTCGAAGTACATTTGCGATCGGGGCAAAGAATTGAACGGCTTCCGGTTTGCCGGTAAAAAGAATACCGATCGGATGTGACGCTCCCAGATCGCTTTCGATCGCGGCAAAGTGTTTCGAAATGTTCGCCGTTTCCTCGCGACCATAAGTTGCTCCTCCCACGAGCCCATTCTCTTCATTCATGTAGGCGATCATTCTAATTGTTCGTTTAGGTATAAGTTTGAGCTCCTTAAGCAGAAACGGTACCTGCATCGACATCGCAACGCCGCACGCGTCATCGAGTGCTCCCGTTCCAAGATCCCAGGAATCCAAATGACCCGATACGATCACAACTTCGTCCGGGCGCTCGCTTCCCTTTAGATCCGCGATGACGTTGTAGCTAGTCGCGTTTGGGAGCACCTGCGGGGTGAGCAGGAGTCGAACGCGGACTTTTCCCATCTTTTCGAGATACGCGATCGTCTCGGCATCTTCGAACGAAACGGCGGCAGCCGGAATCTGTTTGACGTTAGGGTCGTATCTCATTGCACCAGTGTGAACCAGTCGATTTTGCGAGCCGCCTGCAGAGCGAACAAGCACGGCGACAGCCCCGAGACGTCCGGCCGCGATGGCACCGCCGCCCCGATACGCGACGGCCTGACCGTATGCATTGCCACCGAAACCGCTGGCGGCCATCGCGGTATCGAACTTATTGTTGAAGAGCACGATCTTCCCTTCGATCCGCCCTCGTCCAAGAGAGTTCAATTCGTCAAAGCTGCTTACAACGACGACCTCGCCGACCATTCCGTCTGTCGGCGTCGCGATGCTTCCGCCAATCGCAGTGATAATAATTTTCTGCGTCGTTCCCGGAGCCATTCCCGGAAACTCGACAAGCTCTGCCTTTTCTTTGCCACGCACCCAATGGGGTACGGAAAGCTTTTGGAGGCGAACATCGAGTCCGAGCTTTCGCATTTCCTCGGCTACATATTGGACCGCGCGTACCGCCTGCGGCGAACCGGATAGACGCGGGCCGATGTTATTTGAAAGGTAGGCAGTTTGACGATAAGCGTATTCGCTTCTAAGAGCGGCTGCCTGGATTCGTCGCATGTCTTCGATCGTTTCTGCTGAGTACAGCGGCGGCGTCGTTGTCGGTGTTGCGACTTGAGAATAGAGGGGAATGGTCGTGAGAACAATTAACAAAAGCACACAGATCAGTTTCATATTTCTCATATTATCGGATGCTTTCCGGTGTTACAAAGTAATGTGCGATAATGATTTGCTCTTCAAATCACGGTTTATTTGTAGGTAAAATCTATGTACAGAATTGTGTCCGCTATCGCGGTTTGTCTTATTCTCGCAGCCGCTTCCTTTGCCCAGACGGGATTCACGATCGACAACCTTATCGCGACGAAACGCGTCGGCGATCCTCAGCTTTCGCCGGACGGCCGCACTGTCGCATTCACGGTAGGCTCAGTCAACAAAGCGGAGAATCGTACCCTGACTCACATTTACACCGTCAAGATCGACGGGACGGATGTGAAACAGATCACGACCGGTGACAAATCGAACAGTTCGCCAAGATGGTCACCTGACGGCAAGCGGATCGCATTCACGACTGGGGGCCAGATCTGGACAATGGAACCGGATTGCGATGATCGAAAGCAGGTAACGCGAGTTTCAACCGGCGCCGGAAATCCCGTTTGGTCTCCGGATGGAAAATGGATCGCCTTTAATTCGGATGTCTATCCGGAATGCACATCCGATGATTGCAATAAGGCGGAAGAGGCAAAAGCAGAATCGAGCAAGGTCCAGGCGAAGGTTGCGGAACGCTTACTTTTCAAACATTGGAATGAATGGCGCGACCGGAAGCGCAGTCATGTTTTTGTCGTTGCAAGTAATGGTGGTGTCGCCACCGATTTTACACCGGGTGATTTCGATGCTCCGCCGTACGGTGCTTCGACCGGTGTGGACTACGCATTCTCACCCGACTCGCGGGAGATCGCTTTCATAAAGAATCCGGACAAGATCGAAGCCATCTCGACGAACAGCGACATCCTTATTGCGTCGCTTGCCGACAAGAATCAGAAGAACATAACAATAGCGAACAGAGGCTACGACGCTGCTCCCGTTTACACGGCCGATGGCAAGTATCTTCTGTACCGCTCCCAGGCCACTGAGGGATTCGAAGCCGATCGATGGCGCATCATGCGATACAACCGTTCAACAGGTGAGACGGTCGAGTTAACGCGCGGTTTCGATCAGCAGGTTGACGAGATGACCGTCACAAGCGATAGCAGGACAATTTACTTTGCAGCCGGCACGCGCGGCCGAGCTCCGATCTACAGCGTCCCAGTCGAACCGGACTTTCGCCTTCGAATCGCTACACACGTGAAGACGGTGCTGGAAGGTTACTACGCCAACGGGATCAACGTCTCTGACGATGGCCGCACGATCGTTTTCGCATCAAGCTCGATCGCCGCTCCCGCGGAACTGATGCGAGTCAACTCGGACGGCAGCGGTGTGACGCCGCTGACCACTTTCAACGATGCGATATACCGTTCGTACCGATTGCAGAAAGCCGAGGAACTCGAATGGAAAGGAGCGGTCAATACCAATATTCACGGCTTCATCATCAAGCCGGCGAACTTCGATCCATCGAAAAAGTACCCACTTCTCGTTATCATCCACGGCGGTCCGCAAGGCGCATTCAACGATAGCTGGGGATATCGTTGGAATCCTCAGATCTTTGCGAATGCCGGTTACGTTATTTTTATGCCGAATCCGCGCGGCTCGACCGGCTACGGGCAGAAGTTCGTAAACGATATCTCAGGTGATTGTGGCGGCAAGGCGTTTTTCGATTTGAAGATTGGCATCGAATTAGTCATTAAGCGCCCGTACATCGATAAATCGCGAATCGGGGGCGCCGGGGCGAGCTACGGCGGGTACATGGTCGACTGGCTCCTCGGACATAACAACGATCCGCGGTTTAAGTTCAAAGCCTTGGTTTCACACGCCGGTGTCTACAACCTCGAATCGATGGCGACCGCGACGGAAGAAGTGTGGTTCCCCAAATGGGAATTCAAAGGTATGCCGTGGGAAAATCCCGTGATGTACCAACGCTGGTCTCCACACAAGTTTGTTAACAACTTCAACACGCCTACTCTCGTGACCGCCGGCGAGTTGGACTTTCGCGTGCCCGTCGATCAGAGCCTTCAGCTTTTTACCACGTTACAGCTCAAGGGGGTCAAGTCTAAGCTGATCATTTTTCCGGATGAAGGACACTGGATCCTGAAGCCGCAAAACTCAGAATTCTGGTATCGCAACGTCCTCGATTGGTATGCGAAGCATCTAAAGTAGGTCTATGAGATCCAATCGTTTCCTCACCGGACCTCTTATCCTGGTTCTTTTATCGATCTGTGGCTTCGTCTCGGCACAGACGTCGAGACGAAGCTTTGATCGCCTGCGGACATATGACGCTGAACATTACATCATCCGTGTAAACTTTGATCGAAAGGCGAAAAAGGTTCTCGCCGAGACGACGATCCGTTTTCGGCCCTTGAAATCCGACTTTGCTGTCGCCGAGTTCGATGCGGTTGGGATCACGTTCTCTTCGGTAACTTTAGAGCCAGCTGGAAAGTTCCTAAAGTTTCGTACCAACAACGGAAAGGTTGTCGTTACGCTCGACAAACGGTACGGCACTTCGGACCCGATCACATTACATTTTAAGCACACGGCGACCCCTAGAAAAGGTGTCTATTTCGTTGACGAAGAAGTTGAGAAAGATCGCGTAATTCATTCGGCGCAAATATGGACTCAAGGCGAAGCTGACGAGGCTCGTTACTGGTTCCCTTCGTTCGACTTTCCAAGCGACAAGGCTACATTTGAACAGTTTATAACCGCCAACGACGGTGAAACCGTTATCGGAAACGGCGAGCGGGTCGAAGAACTGAAGAACGCGAACGGTACGGTTACTCACCATTTTCGAATGAATGTTCCGACTCCAACGTATCTTGTCTCATTCGTCATCGGAAAATACGCGAGAGTCGAAGACACGTACGGCGAGATACCGCTTGGCTTCTACATTTATCCCGGCGCCGAGGCGACGGCGCGAAAAGCCTACGGGAAGACGAAAGACATGATGCAGGTGTTCGAATCTCTCACCGGTGTGAATTTCGCATTCAATAAATATGATCAAACAGTAGTCGCCGGATTCACATTCGGCGGGATGGAAAACATCACGGCTACGACGATGGCGGATACCGAGATCTTTGCGGTTAATAATCCCTTGTTTGAAGCCGGCGTTGGAGACTTGGTTTCACATGAGCTTGCGCATTCGTGGTTCGGTAATCTCGTGACCTGTAAGAATTGGGCTGAGCTTTGGCTCAACGAAGGGTTCGCGACATTCATGGAAGCCGCTTTTCGCGAGAAGATGTACGGTCGACCGAACTACCTGATCAAGATCAAGCGAGACGCTGAGATCTTCATAACTGACGACGCCGTAAATAAGAAACGTAATTCCCTCTTTAACCGGAATGCGGGGGATGTCGCTTCGCTTTTCGACTACCCCGCTACGATCTACAACAAGGGTGGAGCGGTTCTGCATACTCTTCGCGAAGAGATCGGCGACGCCGCATTCTGGAAAGGTGTGAACTTGTATCTGAACCGGCACAAATTCAGCAACGTTGAGAGTACGGACCTGAAAGCGGCGATGGAAGAAACGTCGGGGCGGGACCTCGACTGGTTTTTCGATCAATGGGTTTATATGGCGGGTCATCCAAAGCTTGAGGTTAAGCAGTCGTGGAATGACGCGACGAATACGATAGTCCTGACCGTGACGCAAACTCAAAAGACCGATGCCAACACACCCGCTGCGTTTCGTCTGTCAATGGATGTGGAGTTCATGATCGGGGAGAATAAGCAGACCGAGCGATTGAACATCACGAAACGGGTTGAGTCATTCGAATTCAAACTTCCTGCTCGACCAGTTAAGCTTGAAATCGACTCGGCCGAGAGGATCCCGGTAAAGACCGTTAAGATCCTACCGTGAATGCCGGGAAGATCGCCGTCAACAAAAAAACTCCGCATCTTTCGATACGGAGTTTTTCTCTTTGAGAAGACCGGATGTCTGCTTGAACGTTGATAAGCAGAAGCGCGAAGCACACACAAAATCGCGACTTTATGGGTCAAACTTGCAGTAACTTCTTTGCCACACCTACGAGGTTAGCTGACGGGCTAGGAACGAAAGATTATCCCTGAGCTTGTAAAGGCTCTTCGCCCCGGCTTCATATTGCACGATGAAGCTTTTGGTTCCCCCGCGCCGCTTCTTAAACAAAAGCGACTTCGGTGATCGACTTTTCAACGATCTGAGTTTAGCACGACAATAATCGACATTACAAGGAAATTTGGCCCGATTTCAACGCGGTGTGGAATAAATCTGGTAAAGCATCAGATAGACAATGACACCGGTCGCTGAAACATAAAGCCAAACCGGGTATACGAGCCGCGCAAGCCTTCGATGTTCGTCGAATCGCCCTTTCAAGCCACGGTAAAGTGTGGCAATGACAAAAGGCCCGATAAGGGCGGCGAGGATCGTATGCGACGTGAGGATGGTGAAATATATCGGTCTCGCTAATCCCTCTCCGGTGAACTTCGTTGGCCCGAGACCGAAATAGTAAGTTCGCAAGGCGTGATGGCTCAAATACGAGACGAGGAATACAGCCGAGATGGTGCTGGCAGAAAGCATGCAGAAGCGATGCTCACGTACCCGTTTGTTGAGTATGAAGTAGAGGCCGAAAAGTAAAAACACGCCCGAAGAAGCGTTGAGAATGGCGTTGAAATGCGGAAAGATCGGCAGCAACTCCTGCATGCTATTTCCAAAAGCCGAGCAATACTAAAAGCACGATCCAAAGTGCCCCCATAAAATGCCAATACCAGCCGACTGCCCGAGCGAGGTTTCGCCGATATAGGCCTTCATCGTCGGACGCGGTCTCATTCCAGGTTCGAAGCAATATTGTTCCGAGGGCGACAATTCCACCCACTACGTGGATCGCGTGCACGGCCGTCAGGATGTAGAAAAAGCCCGCATATGGATTACCCCGGAGATAAAACCCTCGATTGACCAAGGCAAGCCACACAAGGAGCTGAGAAGAGATAAACGCCGCCCCCAGTCCGGTGGTTGCAATCAATAGCTTTCTGCTACGGTCGAACTCGTCCGAAAATAGTGCTTTTTGAGCAAGATGATAGGTGATACTACTGGCGAGAATCAGCATCGTGCTGATCCATACTTGGAACGGCAAATCGAACGGTCGCCATTCGGCGGCTCCGTTGGTCGCGATAACGATGTACGCCCCGATCATCCCACCAAAGGTCATCAGGACGATCAAAAGAAGAAACCACGTTACAACTTTTGATTTATCCGGCGTAGAACTTTCCGAGTCTTTAGAACCTTCGAAATTTCGGCCGCTGCCATCATCGTCTCCGCCACCGCCATTCCGGCCACTTCCACCGCCGAAAAAACGCGGCCTAACGCGACGCTTTGAATGAGCGTCTCCGATGACAGGTTCTACGGTTCCGGCTTTCATTTATTTCTAATGATCGAGAACGAGCAATCCAAAGATAAGCGGAAGGTAGAGAACCGACACCATCAGGAGTCGCCGTGCTCTTTCAACGGTCTTTGCTCGTGCCGTCTGCACGCTTTCAAAGAGAAACCACAAGCCGAGAACGGTCGCGCCAACTAAATATACGACTCCCGCGAAACCTAAGAAGAATGGAGCAAGGCTGGCCGGCACGAGCATGATCGCAAACAAGACGATCTGCCTCGCCGTGATCCGCCCGGCCGGCTCAACGACCGGGAGCATTAATATCCCGGCTTTGGCGTACTGGTCTTTATACATCCACGCTATCGCAAGGAAGTGTGGAAACTGCCAAAGGAACAACATCACGAATAGCACGCCGCCTCCGAGCGTGATCTCATTTGCAGAAGCGGTCCAGCCCATCAATGGCGGCATCGCGCCAGGGATAGCCCCGATCGCCGTCGATGCTGACGTACGAGTCTTGAGCGGCGTGTATAGAAGAACGTAACCGACTATAACGATCAGCCCGAGACCGGCGGTCAACGGATTGACGAGAAAGTATAGATAGATCTCGGAAACACCACACTGTACGAGACCGAAGACCAGCGCTTCCACCGGGGTCAATCGCATTGAAGGCAGCGGCCGGTTCTTGGTCCGATCCATCAGCGCATCCGTCGAGCGTTCGAAATACTGATTGAGCGTCGCGACGCCAAAAGCGAGTATGAGGATGCCGACCATCGCATTCGCGAATAATGCGAAGTCAAAGCTTCCTTTCGTCCCAAGATAAAAACCGGCAGCAGACGTCAGCACCAGCATGAACGCGATCCTAGGCTTTGTCAGCTCGACGAACGCCGCCATGCGCATGCGCCATCCAAACATCCTGTTATTCGCGATCTCTGCTGCAGCTGTGTCCATTATTGATCCGAAGATTGAAAGTTTTGAAATAGAAGGATAACCCGCAAATTACCATTTTCAAAGCTCTCGCGTTTCGGACGTTCTTCTTTTGGCGTAAAGCCCATCTAATTTTTCAAGCAATGACAAATAAAGGTGGCTACGATATGATTTTCATACTCCGGATGTCAGCCGCAGAAGAAACAATAGGAGGCCGTGAGGCCGTAAAGCAGCGAACAAAACCCATTGGTGACCGAGCTCTTGATTTCCTCAGCTCAGTTCGATTTGGTGTGACGCTCCTCTGTACCCTGGTGGTGCTATCGATGATCGGAATGCTGATCATCCAGCAGAACGTCCAGGGTTTTGATACCTACTACGCCTCGTTAACGCCGGCGGAAAAATTAGTCTACGGCTCCCTCGGCTTCTTCGACATCTATTACGCGTGGTATTTCAAACTCCTTCTCTTGATCCTCTCACTCAATATCATTCTGGCGTCGATCGACCGATTTCCAACAGTTTGGAAAAATTATTTCAAGCGCCCCAAATTGACGGCGACTCGATCCTGGCTCCGGGAGCAGTCGCAGAACGCGTTGATCGAAACGGATGAACGCGATGAGAACACGGTCGCCGATCGAATACGTGGGGTTTTCGCTAAAAACGGCCTGAAGGCTCGAATAACAAACTTCGAACACACCGACTACGCCACCGATACGGCAGGGAAAAAGGATTTTACAAAACTGACCTCGTCCAAAGGTCTGGTAGTTTTTGGCGAGAGCGGCCGGCTGAATCGAATTGGCGCTTACTTAGTTCATGTGTGTCTGCTGACGCTCTTTCTTGGACACTTCGTGGCGCTTCAGACCGGATTTGACGCGGACGTGCGGATGATCCCCGGCGACGCGACCGATCAGATCCAGATGATCGAGTTCGACCTCGACAAGAAGGAGAAGTTCAACGTGCAACTTCCCTTTTCGATGACGTGCACCGACATTCAGCAGCGACTGATCGACCCGCGTGGCTCGATAGACGTGACCAATACCCTTGACTGGCGAACCCAGATTAAAGTCGACGATCCGGAGTACGGTGCGACGACGGCCGATATCAGCATGAACAAACCGTTCAGTTACCGCGGCTATCGATTCTTCCAGGCTCAGACGATTCCAGTCGGCAACGCCCGCACTATCGACCTTAACCTCATTCCGCAAAACGGCGGTGAACCGATAAAGGTCACGATCCCCAGAACCGGCGAAACGACGATCGCTGACGGTACCAAGATCGAATACGAAGAGTTCCTTCCGGATTTTACCTTTAATGCGGAGGGAAAACCCGACACGCGGTCGGGCGATTATAACAATCCGGTCGCGATACTCGGTGTTACGCCGCTGCAGGGCGAACGCATTCGCGTATTCGCGTTCGGCGGCGCGATGCCGGAAAACGCTCCGGTAAGCGCTCCGAAAGCTGGCTACAAGTGGAAGCTCGCCGACTACGAAAAATCTCCCTTCGCACACGTCCTGTCGATCAAATATGATCCGTTCAACGGCGCCTTCATTGCATGGTACTTCGGAGGCTTTGGATTGATCGGTGCGCTGTCGTTCGTTTTCTTTTTCTCGCACAGACGCGTATGGGCTTTGATCGAAGAGAAAGATGGTGAGACACAAATCGTTTTCGGAGGTAATGCGAACCGGAACCATCTGGCGTTCGAAGAAAAGTTTAAGAAGGTCGTTCACGATGCAAAGAAAGAACTATGAAGTATGAAGGATTGATATAGTTCATACTTCATACTTCATACTTCATAGTTAGGATAGGGTTTTATGGCGAAAGAAATTTACGATTCGGAGATCGGCCGTGGCTGGAAGGGCTACATGCCCGCGATCCTGGCAATAGCTGGAGCGTTTGTAATGCTGGGGCTTCGGCTTCAATTCGGTGAAAGCTTCATTTCCGACGGGGCACTGATGATGCTCGCGCTCGCATGCTATATCTTCGCCGCGCTATTTCATCTCACAAACCTTTACGCGCCGTCGGACATGGCGCGAAAGATCGGCCTTTGGAGCGCTACGCTCGGTGTGTTCTTCAATCTCGCGAGTTGGCTCGTCCGTTGGGACGCGGCGTACGAACACGAGATCGCGATCATGCGCGAGAGCGGAAACATGGCGACGCCATGGATCTTTCGATATGTCCCGTTCGCAAACTTGTATGACTTAAGTCTTGCTTTTGCGTTCGGTGCGGGGATCGCCACGCTGCTGCTCGCTCGACGAAAGAGCTTCCAGGTGCTTAGTGCGTTTACACTGCCACTAGCGGCCATTATCCTTACACTCGCCCGGTTCATCGGAAATGAGTTCATCGATCTGCCACCCGTCCTCGATTCATATTGGCGGCCGATACACGTAGGTGTGGCTTCGTTAAGCTACGGCGTCGCTCTCGTTTGCTTTGCGATCGCGGTGATTTATCTGTTGAAGGATCGGGTGAAGGTCGAGGCGATGGCGATCTGGTCAAGCATATTTGCGATCGGTGTCATCGGTTCAATCAGCAAGTTCTCGGTGCTGACTGAGTTTGTCTATCGCGCCGGATTATTCGTTCCAAACACGTCGGGTGGCAAGCCGTTCTCGGCTCCGTTCCGCCTCGATGTGCCTTACGTCGGGATTGCCCTGGCGTTCTGCGCGCTACTTCTTGCAGGTGCTCTCGCGTCGTTTCTCGTCTACCTCTACCGCGAACATGAGGGAGCAAAAACGGTTGGGCACTTGTTGCTGAAGATCGCACTAATTGCTCAGATCCTGACCGTCGGGCTACTCGTTTCGGAGATCCGAGGAACCAAAGATGTCGCGGCTCGCCTGCAGGCGCAGCTCACTGCCAATCCATCGCAGTTCGTGACTGCGGGTCGTGGGATCGTTGAAAGGCAGGATCTCTCGGCAAAAGAATTTGCCGCGATCACTCCGGCACAATTTGAGCAGACTGGACGCCAGTATATGCAGATGAACGGGGACAAGTTGTACCTCAGCGTCGGAACGAATCCGGTCGAGATCGCCGGCTTGATAACGGCCCTCGCCGGAACGTTCTTTGTGGTGCTCTTTGCATTCAGGACGGACAAGCTTCGCGAACGCCTGCCAAGCCTCGAGTCACTCGACAGTTTGATGTACAAGACCGCATGCCTCGCGTTTGCAGGCTTGGCGATGCTGCTGATCACGGGTGCGATCTGGGCGAACGAATCGTGGGGCAGGCCATGGGGATTTGATTCGAAGGAAACCGGGGCGCTTGTCGCGTGGCTAACTTACGCAGCATTCCTGCATACTCGGATTTCGCGTGGATGGACCGGCCGAAGCTCGGCATACTTTGCAGTCCTCGGTTTTCTCCTGGTGATCTTTACTTATCTCGGCGTGAGTTACCTATTACCCGGTTTGCACAGTTACGCATAGGCACAGAATGATTATTAAAGGTATGGTTTTCGGTTGAAGGCTATCGGAAGCTTTTTATGATATTTGGGCTTGAAGCCCGATGCTGACAATAATCGCTGTCCGAGACCTGAAGGTCGTGGCAAATTAAACAGCCGGCGTCACATTTTTGACACAGTCTCTGAAGCAGGAAGCTGTTGATTCCCCCGTCGATTTTCGAACACCTCTTTTTTGCTTCGTTGTTACTGGATCGTCAGCTTCGCCACATCGAGGATCGAATAGCGCCCGATACTTCCGTCCTTTGAGATGATCGTCAATACACCCT
>JANMUW010000258.1:0-15981 GCA_031392105.1 Acidobacteriota bacterium
GGAGGCATTTGCGACTGTTCGTGAAGCTTCCCGCCGCGTCACAGGAATGCGGCACTTCGATGTGCAGATGATCGGCGGCATCGCCCTCCACCAGGGACGCATCGCCGAGATGCGGACCGGTGAAGGTAAAACGCTTGTCGCGACCTTGCCGTCATATTTAAACGGTCTGACCGGACGCGGCGTTCACGTCGTCACCGTCAACGATTACCTCGCATCGCGCGACGCGGAATGGATGGGCAAGATCCACCAGTTCCTCGGGCTCACCGTCGGCTGTATCCAGAACGACATGGATGACGTTGAGCGAAAAGAAGCTTACGCGTGCTCGATCACCTATGGAACGAACAACGAGTTTGGCTTCGATTATCTTCGCGACAACATGAAGTTCGACGTCGAGTCACTTGTCCAGCCCGACCACTACTTCGCGATCATCGACGAAGTCGACTCGATCCTTATCGACGAAGCCCGCACGCCTCTGATCATCTCGGGTGCGACGGATGACGCGACGGACAAGTATTTCACGGCGAATGAAATTATTCCCCGACTCGAACGCGGCCACAAAGACGAAGAGACGAAGGTCACGACGGGCGATTACCTGCTTGACGAAAAAAACCATTCATCGGTTCTGACCGAGCAAGGTGTGGATAAGGCCGAGAAGTTGCTTGGCGTCGGGAATCTTTACGATCCGTCCAACATGGATCTGCTGCATTGTGTCGAGCAGGCGCTAAAGGCACACACGCTATACAAAAAGGATCATCACTACGTCGTTCAGGAAGGCGAAGTAATAATCGTCGACGACTTCACCGGACGTCTGATGCAGGGACGCCGCTGGTCGGACGGGCTCCACCAGGCGGTCGAAGCAAAAGAAGGTGTAAAGATCGAGCGCGAGAACCAAACTCTGGCGACGATCACTTTGCAGAATTATTTCCGCATGTACGAGAAGCTGTCCGGTATGACGGGTACGGCCGAAACCGAGGCGGAAGAGTTCGGCACGACTTACAACATTGACGTCGTCGTTATTCCGACAAACCGATCGATGGTCCGAAAGGACAACGCGGACATGATCTATCGCACACTCCCTGAAAAATGGGATGCGGTGATCGAGGAGATCAAGGAACTCCATGGCCGCGGCCAGCCCGTTCTTGTCGGTACGGTGTCGGTAGAAAATTCCGAACTGATCGCGGACAAGCTGAAGGCCGTCGGGATCAAACACAACGTGCTAAATGCGAAGTATCACGAACGGGAAGCCGAGATCATCGCACAGGCCGGACGGAAAGGAGCGGTTACTATCGCAACAAACATGGCCGGCCGCGGTACTGACATTTTGCTCGGCGGAAATCCCGAGACGCTGGCTGCGGATTATCTTAAGCGGCAGGAGATCAACCCGGAAGAAGCAACGCCTGAGCAGTTCCAGGCGGAACTTGAGAAGGCGAAACGTGTCGTCGCGGAAGAGCATAAGGAGGTCGTCGCTGCCGGCGGCTTGCACATCCTGGGCACTGAGCGGCACGAATCGCGGCGTATCGATAATCAGCTTCGCGGACGTGCCGGACGCCAGGGTGATCCCGGATCGTCGCGATTTGTACTGTCACTCGAAGACGATCTGATGCGCATATTCGCGGGCGATAAGGTTCGCTCGATGATGGAGTGGCTCGGGATGGAGAAAGGCGTCGCTATCGAATCGAAGACAGTTTCGAAACAGATCGAGCGTGCGCAGAAGGCAGTCGAGGCTCGTAACTTCGAAACTCGTAAACACGTTCTCAAGTATGACGACGTGATGAACAAACAGCGCGAGACGATCTACGGCCTGCGTCGGCAGTTAATGTTCGAGCCCGAGCATCGCGACTACTTACTGGGCGACAACGGTGTTGCCAAGGACTTGCTGCAGGATCTGACTTCGAGCTTCCTCAACATCCAGAATACGCCCGACACGTGGGACGTCGATACGTACGCCGCGGAGATCGAAAGCATCTACGCGCTGGATCCGGCGAAAGACGCGGACGTAAATTTCAGACTCGACAATCCGGACACGATCGAAGAAAAGATCTGGAAGGTCGCTTCTGCAAATTATGCCGCGAAGGAAAAGATCGCCGGCGAAGAATCGCTGCGGGCGTATGAGCGTTACATCATGCTCAACATCATCGACTCGCAGTGGAAGGACCATCTGCTGTCGATCGATCAGGTGAAGCAAGGTATCGGCCTCGTCGGTTACGGGCAGAAGGATCCGCTCGTCGAATACAAAAAGCAGTCATTCGATATGTTCCAGGACATGCTCGATCGGATCGATACGAATACAACGAAGTCGCTCTTCCATCTCGAGATCGTTTCGCATGATGAACAAGCGGAACGTGATCGGCTCGAACGTCTTGAGATGCAGCGTGCGAGAAGGCAAGCTGCGGGAATGGCATTCACCGGTGCGATGGCAACTGCGACCGCGGCGGGTGATACGGACGAGATCCGTCACACTCCGTTCAAGCGCGATCAACCCAAGGTCAAACCGAATGAGCCGTGCTATTGCGGATCGGGCAAGAAGTTCAAGAAATGTCACGGTGCCGGAGTTATTTAGTTTTTCAAGGGAGGTTTTCCGAGCGATGAAAACTATTCTTAGCTCAATCTTCATCTTGCTGTCGGCCGCCTTCGTCTCGGCACAAGGAATACCCAGTAGTGCGACCGGCATCGACCTTTATCAGAGCGGAAACTATCAAAAGGCCGCAGAGGAGTTGGAAGGTCTTGTCTCAGCTGTCAAAACGGACGGGCTGGCGTGGTTGTATCTCGGTGCTTCGTATGTCCATTTAGGTAAGAGAAAGGAAGCGACTCAGTCATTTAGAATGGCGAAGATCATTGTGCAGGATTCTCGCGGCGCACGTGATAAGAACTTAAAGGTATTAAGAAAACCTCATGCGCCTTACACCGACGAAGCTCGACACAATGCGGTCACGGGCACGGTCAAAGTCGCCGTCGAGTTTAAGGCCGATGGAACGATTGGGTTTGTCTTCCCGTTTGAGAGTTTGCGATACGGATTAACAGATAACTGCATCCGGGCTGCAAAATCAATTTCGTTCGAGCCGGCGATAAAGGATGGTAAGCCCATCGATGTCGTCACCGTGATCTCGTACTCATTTTCGATCTATTAACAGGTTCTGACGCCGTTTCCTTAAAGCTCGCCGATCATCGTACGAAAGATCGGCGAGCTTTTTTTGCCGGGATGTTTTTCAAAGAATTGCTTAAAACTTCCGAGTCGTCAGGGCGATTAAAAGAGACTGCCGAAATCGACAGCCTCATTTAGTCGCGGTGAAATTCTACTACGGGATATACTTCGACGGAATTGGGATGTCGGCTGCGATGCCGAACTGCTGCGCGACAATTCCGCCTGTCGAGCGATTCACCCACCATACGCCGTTGCGGTAGATCGCCTGGTCATCGCGTCCGTCTCCATCATAGTCGCCGGGAACGGGAATGTCGGTCGACACCCCAAATGCCAACACAATTACGGATCCGTTCACGCTTGATCTCATCCACCACTGCCCGGTCGACGGCCGCCAAACGGCAACGTCAAGTTTGTTATCGCCGTCGTAGTTAGCTGGAACAGGTTTGTCGCTCGATATCCCAAACTTAATCAGCTCCACCTGCAAGTTGTCACTGTACAGGATCCACCACTGCCCGGTCGACGGACGGAAAACGACGCGATCCGTTGATCCATCACCGTCAAAATCACCCGGCGCCGGCTGGTCGCCCGCCGCGCCCCACCCGAAGATCTGCGTCCCGCCGCCGGTAATTTGGGTGTACCAGGTGTTCGTCGCGGGACGGAACACGGCGATATCGGAGATCCCGTCATCATTGTAATCCCCAGCCACCGGGATATCCCCGGACACTCCAAAATCCAGGGTAAGAAGACCTGCGGTCGACCGGACGATCCACCATCTACCCGTCGAGGGACGGAAGATGGACAGGTCGGTCTTGTTATCTCCATCGAAGTCGCCAGGCGCCGGAATATCACCAGATAGGCCCCAGTTTTGAGAAATAAATCCGTCGGTCGAACGATTTAGATACCAGTTGCCGTCACTGGGCCGGAATACGGAAAGATCGGTTTTGCCGTCACCGTCAAAGTCGGCGACCGATCGGAGGGACGAAGGAGTCTCAATTTTTAGAACTGCCTGTGATACAGCGCCGGTGTCACCGCCGCCATGATCTGAAAGACGAAGTGTCCATGTACCGTTCGGGTTCGCAACTCCCGCGAACGAAGCCGTCATATTCGTCGGCGGCATCGGAATCGTCGCGCCTGCTCCGCCAATATTAGTAGAGCGATAAACACCGCTCGTCATCGGGACGGCTGCACCCAAAATGTTTGCGGTCTGCCACCATCCTCCGTTTGGCGGAGCTGCGGCCGAATCGGCAAAAGTGTATGGGCCTCCGAGATCCGTACTATCGCCACAACTAGTCGCAGTGGTCGCTAGTGTTCTTCCAAATATCGTGTGTGAAGCTCCATTCGGCGCGATCAGTACAGCTTCTACATCGCCAGCCCACGAATGAGCCGGACCGCCAAACGTCAAACTGTTCACCTCGACGTTTGTGATAGGGCCGCTCAGTCCCGAAACCGTGAAAGTTACATTTCTTGGCGTTCCTCCGGTCGCGTCACAACCTGCAACGTGGTCTGGAATAGCTCCGAGCGTTCCCGCATTGGCAGCAAATGTGGAGCTTGGCCCTCCGAGAAGCCCGAGGGAGGTTGAACTAGCGACAGGAGCCGACTCGCTAAACATTGTCAAATAAAATAAAAATACCGCCGAGACAATGGTCGCTGCGGACGTCACAACTAAGCGGGATTTAGATCTGTTTTCACGTCTCCACTTCATAAACAATATCTCCTTGATCAAGAATCTATCCATACTGGGAGAAGAATGTCGCCGAGCGTAGCTTAACTTCGAAAGATTTCCAAGGCTATACCCGAATCCGCTCCTTCTCGATCATCGTAACAACGTAGTCCAGAGGGAATCGGTCAGCGAGAGGTTGTCTTGCCACAATACATTTTCCATTGGTTGGGACCGATCGAGATGCCCCGAAGCGTCCGGGCCACATGGGCTAGTTGCGGGCGCCTCCTTCCGCGTAAATTTTTCATTTCGTGTCGTGGGGCACTGCCATCTCATCTGGTAAACGTGCGGCCTTCGTCCGTCCGGGCTACACGTGCGTATAGCGCTCATCACCTGCCATTTGCACTCGCACAGGTCGGGATCTGGCATAAAACCCTTATCGGTGGGCCGGAACCAGGGCGGGTGGGGATTGATATTCCCTACCGGTGTGCCGGGGGCGACAGTAAAGGTGGAAAAGTCCGGAAAGCGCGGATCATCGGAATCGCTAAAGTCGGATGAGTTTGGTTCCCCATCACAGTCCAGATCCAGTCGCGGGTCGCAGGAGGACCCGGCTCGGGCAGCTTCGCGAAGTCGGTCGCAACAAACAGTTGTGCCGATCTGATTCTGAACATGCTCCCTGAGCGCGGCCTTGTACGCCTCGATTAAGAGCGGGTCCATTGGCCCCATCAGCAAGGTGTTGTATCTAAAAACGTCCCGTCCGCAAATACTCATGAATACAATTCCCTGCTTATCATTTCTGATCTGCGGGCTCTGCCGTTCTTTGCACCTGGGTGATGGCGACGCGCCATCGAACCATGGCGCCGATTTCTCGCACGGCACTTCAGGCTTCTTGTCTTCTCCCAAACAAGCACCTAACGCGCCCTGTTTCCCTTCCTTCTCCTGGTAAGCATCCACCTTGCTCTGCATCGCTGTCGACACCCTGGGTGGAAGTTGCGCGAGTGCTGCCGCAAGCGTAACGGGGCCGCCCCCGCACTTTTTGCCGGCACATACTGTCTTGAGCCCCATCAGTGGTCTACCGACGGTGCCGCCCCCGGGTGGCATTTCATACCAGAATGTGGCGGCCGCGAGCGACGAGTTTTCGCAGAACACCAGGAGTTGGTAGCTTTGGAATCCTTCGTTCTGTGCGGACGAAACTTGTGGTTTGCCCGCGAAAAAGATCGAGCCGATCAACAAAGCCAGGACTATCATCGAAAGCCGTAAAGTCATACTCTCCGTCATTGTCTTCCTCCGTTTCAGACCACGGTTGTTACTAGTATTTTTAAGGTCACATCACTTGGTGGTCTCTGCTAATAGGTGATCATGACCTGATCACTCGCGCCGGTCTCCCATGTCCACGAGATCCGGGACGCGTCGATGCCGCGTTCGGCAAACCAGGCCTTCAGGGCTTCAATCTGAGCTTTGGCAAGAGCTTCTATAAAGAAAGGATCACCGCCGGCCTTCACGATCACGCGGATCTCTGGCACAAGACCGGGATCGGTTTGAATTTTGGAAAGCGCCCCATCCAGCTTGGCTTGCGCATCCGCCAGAAGATCGGCCATGTCTGTCTCGAAAAGGTTACCCAGCGAGATCGCGCCATCGCCTACCGTCGGCGGCGCCGCGCATGTAACGCCTTCACGGCAGATGCTCCAGGAGACGGTCACACTGCCATCACCTCCAGCAATCCGGCTATTGGTGTAGCTGCCGATCATGCGGCTGCTCGTGCTGTCGAGGGAGCGCAATTCTGGGTCGACCGGTTGCGGGTCCGGCGGAATTCGGCCGATATACATGCCATGAAACTCCCGTTCTTCGGTGGAGACGTCCGTGCCATTCCCTGAAACACATGTGCGGGTCGTGGTATATCCGCCCAAAGCATGGATGGCGATGCCGACGTGGTAGAGGCCGGGGCCAGAAGGGACGTTCCAGCCGACGCCGGTCGTAGTGTCGACGCTTCCATTTTTCTTCCAGATATATGAGGCCGATAGATCCGCCCCCATAAGTGCCCTTGTTCCCTCGCCCACATCGGTGCAATACGACCCGGGGCCATTCCCCCCAACGTTACTCAAGTCTCTAACGCGATCGCTTATCTTCCCGCCTTCGGGAAAGAGAGACGTTATGGTTCCGACCGGCCGAAGCTTTCCGCTTTCAAGCACGTTCATAGGCTGAATATATTCGCGCAGGCGGACATCATCGATCACCGTTGTTATCCGAAGGACTCCTCCTCCAGGATGCCTTTGGATCCATCGCTGTGTGATCTTGCCCGTCCAAAGCCCGCCGCGTTTGCCGGCTGGAGGCTGAGTCGTCGGCGTTTCGTTCGACGTCGGGGATTGAGTCGGCGTCGGCGACGGCGCTGGTGTTCGAGTCGGTGTCGGAGTGGGCGTCCGCAGAGGAGCGCCGATCTGACCGGGTGCGGCCCTTTGCCGGCGTGGCGCGAGATAGACCCACGCCACCGCCGCACGCGGATGGCTGCCGCGCTCGGTTACAACAGTGTCAGCATTTATTCCGACCAGCCGACCCGGATGAACCGATCCGTCTCGGTAGTGGACCTCATCGCGCAGCCGGTCTTGCGGAGCCGGGATCGAAAAGATATCCGACTTCAGCCCGATCCATACGATCCCGGCCCGTGCTATCGAAACAGTGTCGATCCTGCAATTGTCGGCGACGCATCCGGAAAGCTGGCCCCTGCGCATCCCGTCCTTTGCTACTATGACGTCCGCTTGCTGTCCGTCCCTCGTCGAGACCTTGGTCTGTGTCGTGGCGTCGGATAGAAAGAGTGGGCCAACTATGGCGAGTAACACGAGGCATCCCAAAACAACGTTCTCATTCGGCACGACGAAAAGATTCTTGTTCATATCTTGTCAATCTATCTGTCCCCGAAAGAGTGATCGCGGTCAAAAGCCTTTCTCCTACTTCTTGACGACTATTTCCACTCGGCGGTTTTTCTGACGGCCGTCGGGATCATCCGAGCCGTCCGGTTTGTTGTTAGGGACCTTCGGCCGTTTCGCGCCGAATCCGGCGGTGGACAATTGGACGTTGCGAATACCTTCCTTGTCGTTGAACCAGGTTTTGACGGCTGCCGCACGACGCTCGGAAAGCTTTTGATTGTAGGCATCCGCTCCTTTACCGTCCGTATGACCCTCAATGCGAACGGTACCTTTGCCCTTCTCGCGTATGATCGAAGCGGCTTGCTTCAAGGCCTCTTGCGCTTTTGGAAGGATGTCGGCTTTGTCGAAATCGAAAAGCACATCCGCCGCCAGCTCGATACGAATTTCAGTGTCCGATTCCTTGACCTGAAGATCCTGAACTTTCCCGCCAATGTCTTCCACTCGAAAAACCAGGTCGAGGATCTTGACCTTTAGATCAACCGCGTTCGGTTCCTGTGCCGGCGAGTTGTAAACGACGCATACCAAGAGCACCATGATCGAGGCCACTACCGATTTGTGTGGTTTCATATCAAACCTCGCTTTCCTGCTCTAGCGGCTTATAGGCACGTCGTCCATCGGAATGAAGTGCGGGATAACGACTGTGATCTTTTGAACATCATCCGGCGGCGCCGGAAACTTCGCGAAAAGATTCGCACGGGTCTTGGGTTTGATTGACTTTAGGCCGCGGCTGCAAAGACAGGCGTTTTCGGTATCGCGCACGACGAAATATTTTTTCTTCCCGGCGGCATCGATCAAGTGTGCCCCGGCGACAGTGCTGATATCAGTTGTACTGCCTTCGCCAAAATCGTACCCAAAGTCCATGTCCTGATCCGAGTCGTTGATCATCGTGAACTTCAGATTCACCGTGTCCCCGCTCGTCCGCTTTAACTCGACGACCTCAACCCTGATGCCAGGTTTATCACCGTCCGTCGAAGCCAGAACGGGACCGGCGGCCGGCTGAGCGGCGGACGGATCCGCGGAGTTTGCGTTCGCTGCTGCGGCAGGAGTTCCGGCCTTTTGCGGCTGCGCGTTGTTGCTGCTATTCGCGGTTCCGGAGTCCAAAAGCTTCCCGCAAGCCGTGAGCAATAGTGTGCCCGCGAGAGCCGCGCTGATGACGATGAGTCGGAACCATTTCTTTATTTGGTGCATGTTCTAACCTCCGCTTACAAGATGGTCAACGGCCTTTTCACTTATTTACATTTTGTTCCAGTTCGTTTGCTTTCAGCCGGTCTTTCTCCGCCAGCGCGTTCTCTCCTTTCGCCTCATACCCAATAGCTCGATTGCGGTAAGCTACGACAAGTTTTGGATCCAGTTCGATTGCTTTCGTTGCATCGGCTATCGTCCGGTCGAATTCTTTTTTCATCCGGTAACTGTTCGCTCGGTTGTTGTAGGCATATGCAAATTTTGGTTCCAGCTCGATCGACTTTGTAAAATCCGCGATCGCCAGATCGAATTGATTCTCATTGAAGAGGGAGTTTCCGCGATTGTAATAGGAAAGGTAATACTTAGGTTCAAGCTCTATTGCTTTCGTAAAGTCAGCTCTTGCCAAGGCGTAATCGTTCTTAGAATTATAACTGTTACCTCTTTCGATATATCCCGACGCCGACTTAGGGGAAAGTTCGATCACCTTCGTGAAATCTGCTATCGCTTTGTCATATTCTTTCTTTTCACCATAGCCGGAACCGCGATAATGGTACGCCGAAGATTCCGTAGGAGCGAGCTCGATCACCTTCGTGAAATCTGCTATCGCTTTGTCATATTCTTTCTTTTCATCATAGGCGGAACCGCGATTGTAGTACGCCGCAGTCTCCTTGGGAGCGAGTTCGATGACCTTTGTGAAATCTGCGATCGCCAGACCGTATTCCTTCTTATCGAAGTAAACCAGACCTCGACGAAAGTGCGGCATCGGCAATTTGGGGTCTACCTCTATCGCTTTCGCGAAATCCGCGATGGCTAAGTCATATTCTTTCTTTTTAGCGTAGGCAATTCCTCGATTGCCGAGAATCCATGCAGCTTTGGGATCAAGGTTTATTCCCTTAGTGAAATCCGCAATAGCTAAGTCGTATTCTTTCTTCTGTTCGTAAAGCCATCCGCGGCTGTTGAAGCCTGACGCACGTTTCGGTTCGAGTTCGATGACTTTTGTATAGTCCGCTATTGCTTTGTCATATTGTTTTGAACCGCTATAAAGATCCCCACGGCGCGAGTATGCATCGGAAAAGGTTGCGTCGAGTTCAATCGCTTTTGTGACATCGGCCACGGCTTGTTCAAATCTTTTTTTGCCGTCATTCGCGATACCCCGATTGTAATAAGCCCACGCATATTTTGGATCGAGCTCAATTGCTTTCGTGCAATCCAATAACGCTTCATCGTATTTTTCCAGCCGGCGTTCCGTGTAGCACTTCGCTTCAAATTCTTCTGCACTGGTCGGACTCTTCAATAGAGCAAGAGCCGCGATGGCGTCAGCCTTTCCCTTCTCAGTGTCGCTGTTCCGATAGTAACCGGATGATCGCATCCTTAACGCGACCGCGTTTTGCGCATTCTTTGCTATCTCGTCTGTAGTTTCGCGAATGAGCTCATTGTTGTCTGAATAGATCAATCTTTCCCAACGGAGGCGAGTCTGTTGGGCGCTGCTTTGAGGGTATGCCGGGAGCGTCGCCGGAATTGACAAAACCGAAGCGATTAGAACCGGCCACAATCCGAATAAAATGTTTTTCGTCGCAAAGAACTTAGTCATGCCTCTTTACCAGCCTCTCAAATATTTTCTCAGGGATATTCGGTCCCGGACGCGATCCCGAAGTCGCTTAGTGTCCATGCCATGTGACTTCCCGGCGCCCCGGATTTTGCCGAGCACGGCGAAGTTCCAGGAAAATACTTGATGGTGGTCACTTCTGCTTTTGTCGCCGGGCACCGCCATGTTGCTGTGTAGAAATGTCTCTGGGTGCGGTCGAGGCTGCAACTCATCTTGCCTTTGACGAGCTCCCACTTACACGCACATTCACCGACACCTTTTGAATTGCGCGCCGTGCCCTCAGGCCGGAAATCGGGCGCATTAGGGTCCGTGCCTGGAGGAAACGGATCGATAGATGCACCGTTTCCTGTAACGTAGCCCATGCCAAAATCGGGATACGTCGCGCCGCTGGTGACTACGACATCCGTCTGATTGTTTTTCCCGTCGCAATCAAAATCCGTGCGCGGATCGCAACCTGCGTCCCTGTCCCGAAAGCGGTCGCAGCAAACCTTGCTCCCGACACGTTCCATCACCCATTGATGGATCGCCCCTCGTTGAGCTTCCAGGAACAAAGCGTCCTCTGTATCCGATTCGAAACGAAAGACCGTAGCTCCGCACATCGAAACACTGATCACCCGCTGTCTGAGTTCCGTCTTCGGAGCTTGGGCGTCGGTACATTGCCTCGACCGGTCGGTCCACGGTGTTGGATTTTCGCATTTCGTTTCGTTCTCAGGCGGAGAATTGTCGTCGCAAGCTCCTCTTAGAATCAAGCACTCGTCCATGGATTCGTTCTTGCTTCTTTCCTTAAGCTTCTGACAAAACACTTTTCGTTTCTCGACGGGCAATTTCGCCATCTCGACTGGACACGCATCAGTCGCGAGAATACCGACGCAGTCCGGCGCTTTATCCGGGAAGTCCACCGATAGAAGTAATCCGCAGACGTAGCAGCCGCACGCCGGATGACGGTTGGTTGGCGGAAACGTCTGTTGGCCAAAAGAAATCGGGCGAGGCGGCGTAAGAAGTACCACGAAAGAAAGTAGAGCGAATACAGCTGATGCGAACAGGATTCGAGAACGTGTTTTCATGTGGGCCTCCGAACCGACAAGTCATCAGGAACAATGTGCTTTGGGAACACGGAATATATACACCTTTGCACACCCACTCGCAAGAAAAATATTGACGACCGGAGACCCGATGAGGCAGCCCGTCGGGCCGCCTCATCGTACGATCGCTCAAAAACGCGGACTACATTAAAGGTCCGTCCTTAAAACACTTCGCATAGGAAGCGCGTGCAAGCCCGGAGCCCCTCAGGGTCGCCTCCTTTCGCTCTCTTTAATTCTTCGCCACTTGCGGCTCTGCCGGGATCGGGGTTCCTTGTGACGACCATGCCTGCCAGCGACCATCGCGCCTTATCCATGTATCCGTATAGCGAATCTTCCGATCAAATCCAGCTCCCTTCGCGTCTTTACCCTTCACGCGAAATGTTCCCGTTATGACCGCGTAGTTTCCGTCGATTCGAATATTCATTCCGGTGGTTTCAACGAACTCGTTCGTACCCTTGTCGTCCACAATATCTGCGATGTCTTCGGCGCGGTTCATCACCTTGGCGGTCGTGCTGCTTATGCTGGTGAAGTCAGCCGCGTAGTTCTTGTCAAACCAAGCCCTGTCTTTTTTCCAGACGGCGTTATTCCAGTCCTGCTCCAGATACCAAAGAATGGCGTAGTCATCCAGATCGTTTCCAGCGTTGCTGACAACCTGCCAGTTACCGTTTCGTTTTTCGAGAATATGAACGCTTCTTGAGTAAAAAGTTTCTGGTTTGCCGCCCGTGCCGTCAGGAGTCCACACCGTGTTTCGATGTGTAACCGTAGCTGAGACGGGCGTGCAGCTGATGATGTAATGATCGGCGACGACCTTGTTGGCACCGGCAGGATTCGCCTTGTTTCTTTCGAAGGTCCGCATCGTGGCGTCGATCGCCGAGACTTTGCTCTGCATTCCCGGTAAACCCATGAAATCGTCCGCGTAGATCGACATTAGCGCGGCTTTGTCGCCGTTCTGGCCAGCCGTGCTCCACGTCGCGTCCAGGGCCGCAAGGGTTTTCTTGTCGGCGTCGCTGCATTCTGCCGCTGCGGAGATCGCCATCATGGCAATAAGAAATAATATTGAGATCGTTTTCATATTTGCTCCTAAGGAAAAGCGGATGCCAGTCAAACTTGCATCCGCTATCAAGGGAATCTATTTGTTCGCATTCGCGGTGTTCGCCGCGGGCGGGGTTGTTGCTGTGTTACTCTTCGCAGCGGTGTTTGCGGCGGGTGACGTTGCCACGCCGGCGATCGTCGTCGCCTGTCCGCTTACCTGTCGCCAACCGTCGGCTGTTTTTCTCCATACCTGCGTCACGCGAATCGTACCTTCGATCTTCTTGCCTTTGTTCATTCCCGTGGCCGTGGCACGAGCGATCACTACTGCACCCGTCCCCTCCGCATTCGAGCGAACGCTGATCTCGTCATAAACGAACGAATCGAACTTTGTTTCGCCCGAGCGTATCGATGCGAGCCGCTCAGACTTGTTTTGAACTGAACCGTCCAGATTTACGAGCATGTAATTGTCTGCGTAGATCTTTTCGAGGGCGGCGGCGTCGTTCTTTGCCAGTGCGGCAGCGGTATCAGCCACGAGCTTTTTGATATCGGTTTCGATGGCGGCGGAGTTCGCAGCCGGTGCCGCATTGTTGGCTGCATTTGCCGGTTTGTTCGCCGAGTTTGAATTTGCCGCGGGGTCACACGAGGTCAGGAACGACGCGGTTATCAGCGTCGCTACTACAAGGACTAACTTGCGCATAGGTTTTTTCCTCTCAAATCGAAAGGATGCTCGGGGTTGAGCAAAACAGGCCGCTGCCGCATCCGTTTGGCAGCCGGCTCGCTCACGAGTTGTGGAAAATACACTTTATAGGAAGACGAGGTGAGTTATACGCCTATATCGATTACGAGTCAACACCGATTCGAAAGATGGGTTCAAGCGTTGCAAGATTCGCTTTCTCGATCCGTTCGAGACTAGACAGGTAGTTATTGGAATCTTTTCGCACGAGGCTAAAGCTATGAAGAAATTGTTGATCTTTTCCGTACTTCTCTTCTCTGCCGCCGTGGCAGTGATCGCTTATTCCAGCACAATATCCGCCGTTTACATCCCATTGGAAACTGAACAGGCGTCCACTGGAGCCAAACCAGCGAAGACGATGCGGGCATTTGATTCCGAGCTTGAACTAAAAGACTTTTTCAGGAGACTCGCGGAAAAACAAAAGCGAGACGCCGAGCGCCGTGCGGAGAAACAGAATTCGGCGGCAGCGAAAGCGAGCCCGGGTGCGCCATCGCTCGCAGCGAACAGCATGATGGACGGCGTGAGTGCCGAAGATAAAGACGAGTCCGTAACGAATACACAACACGCCGGAGTGGATGAAGGCGGGATCGTGAAGGTCCACGGGGACCACCTTGTGATACTCAGACGCGGGCGCCTCTTCACGGTTCGGATCGGCGACAACTCCTTGAAGCCGGTCACATCGATCGATGCCTTCGCACCAGGCATCAATCCGAGCAATGACTGGTACGACGAGATGCTTGTTTCCGGCGATACCGTTGTCGTCATCGGATATAGCTACGGGCGTGGCGGCACCGAGATCAATCTATTCGGTATCGAAGCGGATGGCACGCTCGATTATCGATCGACATACCATCTCCGCTCGAACGATTACTACTCATCGCGGAACTACGCGAGCCGGTTGATCGGCAGCAAGCTGATCTTTTACACACCGCAATATCTCGGCATTAACGGCGAACCGATGGCGCAATTCCCCGCGATCCGTCGCTGGCACAAAGGCGCAAAAGAAGATGAGTTTCGATCCGTCGTCGAACCGACGCGCGTTTACCGCGTCGAGAAAACGATGGAAAGTACGCACGGCGTCGCGCTTCATACGGTCACGGTTTGCGACCTGGCAGGCGGCGGATTCTCATGTACGGCAAGTGCGGTTTTAGGATCACCCGGGAGGGTTTTCTACGTGTCGCCGTCGTCCGTCTATGTCTGGACTACTGACAGGAACTATGGCAACGGGCGTGCAAAGTCGAGTTCGATGCTTTACAAAATGCCGCTCGACGCATCCGCTCCAAGCGCAGTCGGTGTAGTGGGTAGCCCGGTCGATCAATTCTCATTTCTTGAGAGCGACGACAACCATCTAAATGTCCTTGTTCGCTCCGATGGTAACGGGGAGCAGATGTGGGGATCGGAGTTTTCGGCAGGTGATGTTGCTCTCTTTCGAACACCGCTTGATAGTTTCTCGGACGGCAGCCAGCCAGCACCGAGTTATCGCTACCGCGAACTGCCAAAGCCGGAGGGATACACCTTTCAAAATCGATTTGTCGGCGATCAGCTCTTGTACGGAACCGGAAGCGGTTGGGGAAATCCCGAAAAGAAAACCTCGGCGAATCTCTTCGTCATCAATTACGCGAATGGCGATGTCAACGAGCTCTTCCTGAAACACGGCGTCGATCGTATCGAGCAGATGGGTGCGGACGCGGTCGTGATCGGCACGAACGGCAGCGATCTTTATTTCTCACCCATCCGCTTGAATGACGACGTGCGTGCGGTGGAAAGCTACGTGCGAAGAAATGCATCGCAGGGCGAACTGCGTAGCCACGGATTTTTCTACAAGCCTAGCGGAAGAGATTCGGGCGTGCTCGGGCTGCCGATCGCTCGCGAAGGCCGTGCCGGATACCGTCACCTTGTCGAAGGTTCAGCCGCCGTCATCTTCCTGCGTAACGACAGTCTCGACTTCAGCGAGATCGGTGAGCTCGAGGCAAAGAACACTTCTACAAACGACGGATGCCGTGCATCGTGCGTCGATTGGTATGGCAATGCAAGACCGTTGTTTTTGAGAAATCGCGTGTTTGCGTTGCTCGGTTATGAGATCGTCGAAGGTAATTTAAGCGGTGACCGAATTCGAGAGACAAGGCGGATCAACTATTCGCCGCGGGGCACGAAGCTCGGTAGAGGAGAGTAAAGACAAAAGAGGCTGTAAAAAAGGCGGCCTCTTTCGACTGGAGCGCAGGCATCCTTGCCTGCAACGCTGCGGCTTCCGGAGCGTCAACCTGCAACGTTCCCGAACCATAACCGTTTGTTCGTGCTTCGCACTCATGCAGGCAAGGATGCCTGCGCTCCAGTCGATGGAACTCCCATGCGAAGACTACTTGATCTTCTTCAAACTTCCCTGCCCGCTGACTTGTCGATTGCCCGCGACCTGCTCAGCCTTCGCGAAGGCACGCAGAAAATTCTCACCAAGCACCTTCCGGATCTCCTGTTCGGTGTAGCCTCGACGGAGCATCTCATACGTCACGAGAGCGAGATCTTCCATGCCGTTCATTCCCGCCGGCAAAAACGGCACGCCATCGTAATCAGATCCGATACCGATGATGTCGATCCCCGCGACCTTTCTTATATGGTCGATGTGATCGAC
>JANMUW010000499.1:0-2970 GCA_031392105.1 Acidobacteriota bacterium
TTGAATGCACCACCCCGAAAGAACTTTGCTCCGCTTGCGGCCACTGACTTTGCGACGGTAAGTACCTGTTTCGTATTCTCGACGGCGCACGGTCCTGCGATTATCGCCAGATCCCGACCGCCGATCGTCGAGTTTCCAACTTTAATGATCGACTTCTCCGGCCGAAGGTCCTTGGAAATAAGCTTGTAGGGTTTTGTGACGCGTATCGCGTCGGCAACGCCGGGCAGATTCTCGAAATGTCCCGGATCGATCGCGCTCTTATTACCCGTGACGCCGATCGCGGTCCGGTTTTCGCCCGGCATCGCGTGACCGCGAAGACCTAGGGCCTCGATGACTTCAACGACGCGGTCGATCTCGCCCTGCGTCGCATCCGATTTCATTACTATGAGCATAAAAAGGTACTTCCTCTACTATCCGGCAAAGCTAAAACTCTAAAGTTCTGACCCTGATTTTGCAAACTGCGGCAAAAGGCCTCGAACGAACAACTCCGTGGCAAAGACAGGATCGGCTGCCGCTGATTTCTCAATTTCGGAAACGATCGCCGAGCCCACGACAGCTGCATCGGCAAATCGCCAGACATCGACGATCTGCTCGCGCGTTGAGATTCCAAACCCGACGGCGATCGGCAGGTCGGTAAATTTTCGTGCTCGCTCGACCAGTTTTTCAGCGTCTGAACTGACGTTGTCCCTCGCTCCGGTGACTCCTGCCCGGGACACCGCGTATAAGAATCCGCTCGAGCGCTTCCCGATCTTTTCGAGACGCTCATCGGTTGTCGTCGGAGCAACAAGCGAGATCAGATCAAGCCCTGAGCCGTGGAGCACAGATGAGAATTCCATCGCCTCATCGTCGATGGCATCCGTAATGAGAATTCCGTCTACGCCGGCTTCGGCGGCGTCCCGGCTGAGCGTTTCGAAACCGTAGCTCAGGAGTGGGTTCACGTAACTGAACAGTACGAGAGCGGTTTCCACCTTCTCGCGAATTCGGCGAACGATCGATAGTACTGTCGCCACATCGACTCCACCGGCCAAGGCACGCTGCGAAGATCTCTGGATCGTGGGCCCGTCGGCCATTGGATCGCTGAACGGGACACCTATCTCGATCACGTCCGCGCCCAACTCTGCAAGCTTGAGTAAGATCGCGAGCGAAGTTTCAACGTCCGGATCTCCCGCGGTAACGAACGGTATAAACCCCTTCCGCCCGTCGGCCTTCATTCGCTGAAATGTTTGTTCGATCCTACTCATTCGCTTTTCTCAACACCTCGGCAACCGTATTCACGTCCTTGTCACCACGGCCCGAAAGATTGACGACAATGATCGTTTCCTTCGGCAACGCGGGAGCGATCTTTACGACATGAGCGATCGCGTGCGAGGACTCGAGTGCGGGAATTATTCCCTCGGTTCTGGACAAGAGTTGGAACGCGTTCAGAGCTTCGTCATCCGATACAGAGACATACTCTACCCGGCCGGCGTCGTGCAGATACGCATGCTCCGGCCCGATCGAGGCATAGTCGAGACCGGCTGAGATTGAGTGAGTAGCGGCGATCTGCCCGGCTTTGTCCTGAAGGAGATAGCTCTTCGTGCCTTGTAATACACCGACGCTTCCTCCATCCATGAATCGCGCCGCATGTTGACCGAGCTGCGATCCCGTGCCTCCGGCTTCAACGCCGATCATTCTTACTTCGTCATTTAGAAACTCCTGAAACAACCCGATCGAATTTGATCCGCCGCCGACACACGCGACGAGAAGGTCCGGCAAACGACCTTCGCGTGAAAGGATCTGTTCGCGGGTTTCCCTTCCGATGACGCTCTGAAAATCTCGCACCATCAGCGGATACGGGTGTGGGCCGAGTGCAGATCCGAGCAGATAGTAGGTCGTAGAAATATTCGTCACCCAATCGCGCAGGGCTTCGTTAATCGCGTCCTTCAGAGTGCACGACCCCGAATCCACTCCTCGAACTTCGGCACCGAGCAGGCGCATACGAAACACGTTCAGCTCTTGACGCCGCATGTCCTCGGTACCCATGTAGACGACGCACTCGATCCCGAATAGCGCACACACTGTCGCCGTCGCGACACCATGTTGGCCCGCACCTGTCTCGGCGATCACGCGCTTCTTGCCCATTCGTCTTGCGAGGAGTATCTGGCCGATGCAGTTGTTGATCTTGTGCGCACCGGTGTGATTTAAATCCTCGCGCTTTAGATAAATTCGCGCACCGCCGAGATTCTCGCTCAATCGCTTTGCGTACGTTAATGCCGTCGGTCGGCCCGAATAGTTCTTGAGCAGGGAATCGAGTTCATCATGAAAAGATTGATCATCCCTCGCAGCCAAATATGCGCTCGTTAGTTCGTCGAGAGGAGCCGCCAGCGTCTCGGGTACAAATCGCCCGCCGTACTCGCCCCAGTATCCACGCTCGTTTGGTTCGTAGTTCATAAAGCGCTTTTGACGTTCCGTATGAACGCCGCAACCTTCGACGGATCTTTCCTGCCTCTCACCGATTCAACACCGCTGCAAACATCGACGGCGAATGGCATGACTCTGCGAATCGCGTCTTCTACATTCTCCGGGGTTAGACCGCCCGCGAGAAAAAACTCGGGTATCAACTCCTTAAACCTAATTGCCGCGTCCCAATCGAAGGTTTCGCCCGACCCGCCGAAAGTGCGAGAGTCAGTGTCGAGCAGGAAAAGATCGGCTTGAAACTCCACTGCCATGCTCGGACGAAAATCCGGGGATACGCGTATCGCTTTGATCACCTTTGCATCGGTCGAATTCGCGAGCCGGCTTACGAAGTCCGGGCTTTCATCGCCATGCAGCTGGATAAAATCCAGGGACAGTTCCGCAGAGATCGATTTCAGTTCCGCTAGGCTGCAATTTACAAATAAACCTACATTGCTAATCTCAGCCGGCAGCGATTCAATGATCGACCTCGCGGCTTCGGGCGTAACATATCGAGGACTCTTCTCGTAGAAGTTG
>JANMUW010000343.1:0-8172 GCA_031392105.1 Acidobacteriota bacterium
CTCGAGAATGTGATCGAGCGGCAAACTCTTTCCCTTGCGAAGAGCGATCGAGCAGAACTGGCATCCGCGTCCGCAGCCTCGTGTGACCTCGACGACACCGAAGATCGAACGGTTATGCGTTGTCGGGATCAACTCCATCGGCGGGCTCTTGCCTTCGACCTTTCGCGGAAGGGCTTCGCCGCGGATGGCCGATTCGAACAGCGGAACGACGATCTCTTCTGCTTCGCCATCGACGATGCAGTCGATTCCCCACGTGTCCAGAAGATTCTTTTTCTCGATCTGCCACGAGCCGGGGCCGCCGACTATCAGCTTCAAATGATCTTTATGTTTTTGAATTGCAGGATGCGTGATCAAGCGTCGGAACTCCGCTGCGTTCACCGGCTCTTTCGAGCGGCCGTACATGCGTGTGTAAACGTCCGTTGCGAATGCGATGCCGAGTGGATTGTGTGCATGAACCCCGACGACCCTGGTGTCGGGTCCGACGAACAGATCAAGCTGATCGGTAAGGCAAACCGCAATGTCCTCGGGTGCGAACTTCTCGCGCAAGAGAGATTCGACGACGCGCAACCCGTTCGGCACGGCAACGGCCTGGCCATCCTCGCGAATCTCGTTCTCCCACGAGGCATCGATCATGTAGAAAGGGAATCGGGCGTAATGGGCGGGCAAAGTTCCCAAAAGCATTTGCCGCCATGTACTGCTTTGATATTCGCTGGCTTCGGAAGCACTGGCGGCGAGAACGATCTTTCGGCCTCTGGAATTCCCGTTATTTGATCCCACGAAAACACTCCTCTCCGGATGGATTATCTAGGATTACCGTCGGAAAAAGCCCCGTGTTAGATATACATTTCTAAATCAAATTAGAAATAAAGTAAATCTATTCCAAAAGTGTTTCGTTATTTGGGTCGAAAAGCATTTTGCAGATGTCGATACCGGGTCCAAAACCGTCCGGCGTGTGGCTGACGAGTCGAAACCCGAACTTTTCGTAAAAGCCTTGAGTGTGCTGCGACGTACTGATAATGAGAGGCAGGTCACCGAACTTTTCGCGAGCCTTTTCGATGCGGAACTCAGTGAGCTTGCGGCCGAGCCCCGTGCCGAGATGATCCGAGCGGATCATTCCCCAGCAGAGTGAGATGGTCCCTTCACCATTGACGGCGATTCCGCCGGCCCCCACGATCTCGCCGTCGATCTCGGCGACGTAATAGTCTTCGGTGAATTTTGAGAGGAAGTCACGCAACCCGGACTCTTCTTCCGAACCGAAATATTTTGGAATGTTGGAGCGAAAGATGTCGATGACGGCATCACGATCGGTCGGGGTGTAGAGGCGGAGATCCATCATGGCGCGGCGCGTATTACTTTTTCGTATCGCCAAACTTCGATCTGAAATGTCCCCTCAGGAAGCTTGAGTTCGTTTACGAATGTGCGAGCAATGTGCCATCCCGATTTGTCGTAGAACCGCGCGGCCCGATCATTTCCGACTGCACACGCGAGCCAGGCTGTCGACACACCTTGATTAGCCAGCCGCATTTCAACTTCAGCGATAAGCTTCTGGGCGACGCCCTTGCCGCGAGCTGCGACGGAAACGTAAAGTTGGTTAAGTTCGTCGTCTTTCGTGATCGAGAATCCTAAAGGCTGGCCCACATCACCGACCACGCGAACTTCCTCGAACACCTCACCGAGTCTCTCCGCAAGATTCTCGAGTGTTCTCGTCCTGGCAAGCGCGGCCGGCAAGATCTCGGCGTGAGCGTCTAGCCATGCGTCATACCAGATCTTCGCTAGCGATTCGACCTCGCCTTCCGTCGCGTGCCTGACATCTGACATGGTGTTGGAAAAGCCCGCCAATCACATTCGCGAGCTAAATATCTTTTAGAGGTTTCCCCGCCTTCTCTGTTCTTCCTCGATCGAGACAAATAGCGCCTTGAAATTTCCTTTGCCGAATCCTTTGCAGCCTTTACGTTGGAGGATCTCGAAGAATACGGTCGGGCGATCTTCGACGGGCTTGGTGAAGATCTGAAGTAAGTAACCTTCTTCGTCGCGGTCGACGAGAATGCCGAGCTTCTTCAGGCTCGCGATGTCTTCGTCGATCTCGCCAACACGTGACGGAAGTTCGGCGTAGTACGTGTCGGGAACGGTCAGGAACTCGACACCATTTTCCTGGAGCTTCGAGACGGTCTGGCGAATGTCCTTACAGAGGAGTGCGATGTGCTGTGCGCCAGCCGAGCGATAGAAATCGATGTACTCCTGGATCTGCGACTTACCTTTTTTGCTTTCGGCGGGTTCGTTGATCGGGAATTTGATGTTGTGACCGCCGTCGCTCATGACGATCGACATCAGCGCGGAATTCTTGGTCGAGATGTCTTTGTCGTCGAACGTGATGTAGCGGAAGAACCCGAGCACGTCGCGGTAGAAATCGCACCAGTAATTCATCTTGCCGAGCTCGACGTTTCCGACAATGTGATCGACCAGCTGGATGCCGACCTCTTCTCCGGTCAATTCCTGCGGTACGAAGCCGGGGAGGAAAATGCCGGAGTACGTCGATTGCGGATTGCCGATTGCGGATTGCGGATTTCCGTTCCCGTTCGAGCTCTTCGCAGCGTCGCGCGCATTTTGATAAGAATAAAGAGAATGGATTGTATCTCCGTATGTAGCGATCGCGGCGTGACGTACGCTGCCGTTCTCATCCGAAAGATCGTGCGGTTCGACGATCGGAGAAGCTCCCCGCTTCACCGCTTCGTTAAAAGCGTGATCCGCGTCTTCGACCTGGAATGCGATGTCGCGAACACCGTCACCGTGCTGCTTGATGTGCTCAGCCGCAGGATGCTCCGGTGAAAGCGGCGTCGTCAAAACAAAATTGACGCGGTTTTGGCGGAGAAGGTAGCTTGTCGTTTCGCGATTTCCAGTTTCGAGACCCGAATACGCAGCTCGTGAAAATCCGAACGCCTTTCTGTAATAGAACTCGGCCTGCTTAGCATTACCGACGAAAAATTCAACGTGATGTATTTTCTTTAATCCGAGTGGATTAGGATTCTTTTCGCTCATAAGACTTCTTCTACGTAATGAATGTCAAAATTATAGCTTAGTAACGTTCCGAACGATATGTTCTTTATCCGACCGACGCCTTCACGGAATACTGTGGTATATTGCGGATACCAGTCACAGGTTTCTCTAATAAAATAGGTACCACCATGCATGACGCAAGCGATTCACGTCATCCGATCCAGAACCGAATTCTATCGGTTTTGCCACCGTCCGAGTTTCTGGCGATCAAGCCGCATCTTGACGAAGCTTCGTTCGACCCGGGCACTATGCTAGCTCGTTCCGGCGACACGATGCGAACATGTTTCTTTCCAAATACCGGAATGGTTTCACTCCTTTGCGTAACCGAGCAAGGACGTTCCGTCGAAGCGGGGTTCACGGGTTTCGAAGGAATGATCGGCGTACCAGTGATACTTGGTAAAAACGAAATGCCGTACGATGCGCTCGTTCAGGCGCCGACCACAGGATTCACCGCCGATGCAAAGATCGTTCTCGATCTCTTCAACCGCCACGGCGTCTTTCACGATGCCGTCCTTCGATTTGCTTACGTCATCCTGAAGCAGATGTCTCAGACGTGCGTTTGCAATCACTATCACAACATCGAAGCGCGCTTATGCCGATGGCTCACGGTGATGTGCGAGCGCTCTAATAACCGACACTTGAAGGTCACGCAGGAATTCCTGGCTCACATGCTCGGCGTACAGCGGACTAGCATCGGTTTGATCGCAAACGCAATGCAGCAGAAGGGAGCAATTCGTTATGCCCGAGGGCGGGTTGAGATAATCGACCTTGAGCGACTTCGGGCCCAGGCTTGCGATTGTTATTCGATCGTCGCGAACGAATACCGGCATTTCCTGGATGATGACAATTTCTCCACTATGTCGGATATCCAACAGACAAGGGCCGTTCGTTGATGCAGACTGGTTCTCTACTCCTCGTAAAAACTGTGAACCAAGAAGGAAGCCATCCATCGCTCAAACGGGTTTTGTGTGTCGAAGACGATCGCGACACTTGCGAAGTGCTGCGCTTCGTAATGACCGAGTTCGAATTTACGGCGGTGCATTCCGTGGAAGCCGCAGAGAAACTGATCAAGGAGGGGGAATATGATCTCTACGTTTTGGACAACTGGCTGCCCGACGGGTCCGGCGTTGAGATATGTGAACGCATAAGACTCGCCGGGATTCGCTCACCGATACTCTTTACTTCCGCAGTCGGACAACGGCATGACATTGATCTAGCGATGAACGCCGGAGCTGATCGATACCTCGTGAAGCCATACGAGCCCGAGATGCTCGTGCAAACTGTCAAAGAGCTGTTAAGTCGATCCGAAGAAGCTAGCCTTTGAATCGTGAAATATAGTTCTTGGTCACTTCCTTCAACTCAGCGTAAGACGGAATAACATAAAGCACAGGCTGCATGTCAGAGTATGTGAAGTCGTGGTTGATCACCTGTTCCAGATCGAACGGGCGACGCTCGACTTTGTCGCTAAATGCGTGCTCGAGCTCCCCGAAGCTAGAAAGCAGTCCGGCTCCGTATGCTTTGATATCGCCCTCGTGCTCGACTAGCCCAAACTCGACCGTAAACCAATACAACCGGCCAAGCTCCTCGAGCTGTTCGTCCGTTGCGATGCGCGCACCGTGGCCGATGAACTGTGAGTAATCGGCGAAATTCGTATTTGTGAACATCGGAATATGCCCGATCGCTTCGTGTACGATGTCCGGTTCGGGTGTGTATTCGGGGCGCGAGTGATGACGAATGTATTGCGTCGAAAGCATCGTCCTCCACGACAGCCAACTCAGAAACGCACGCGTATCAACCAACCCCTCGATCGGTGCGAGACGAAAATTCGTGAGCTCCTTGAGCCGCTTATTCATCTCGGAGAGCTGTGGGATCCGATCGTTCGAAAATCCGAGATCGCGTTTCGCCCGCAGGTAAAACGGGCTCGCGTGTTTCTGATGAAGCTCTTCCAGTTTCGCCGCGACATGCCGCCAGATTCCCTGCTCATCCTCGTTGTAATCGACATCGGTGATGACTCCGGTCTCGCGAAACTTCTTGGAGAGAGCCGCTATGTAATCCCGCCGCTCACGGTATTCGAGGTCGCTCGCGCCCGGATGATCCAGCTGCAACTCCTCTATGTCCTCAAACGGCATGTCATTGAATGGTGGCAAATCCGTGTCGGAAATATGGATATTTTCGAGAATGGGTTCGGTCGTCGTGGCGGTTTCGGTTAGCATGGCGGCTCCGGTCATAGGTTTTGATGAATGCGAAAAGATCGGCGTTAGCTGCGTAAGGTAATTCTAATCGAACCCAGAGCGAGAACGAATAACGATAGTAAGTTAGTATGGTAGAATCGCCTGAGATTGTGAGTTTATACGATGGATATGCCTAATGATGTAAGGCAATGGGATTATGATTGATGAGATCGACCGAAAGATACTCAAGGAACTACAGCAAGAAGCACGCGTGAGCTATGCCGAGTTAGGCAGACGCGTCGGATTAACGACGCCAGCAGTAATTGAGCGTGTTCGAAAGCTGGAGGATGCGGGTGTGGTCGTCGGGTATCGAGCCGAGATCGATACGGCGAAGGTCGGCTTGCCTATTACGGCGTTTGTGCGAATGAGCATCACCGGTGTCGATTACAGCCACATCATCGAGGTCGCCCAGCAATCAAACGAGGTACTCGAATGTCACCGCGGCACCGGAGGTGATTCGTTTATCATGAAGATCGCGGTTTCGTCCGTCGAGCACTTGCAGGAGGTGATCGACCGTCTCGTTCCCTACGGCATCACGACGACGACGATCGTACTTTCGTCGCCGGTCAAGAGAAGGATCATCGAAGTGTAGAATCACGCCTCTTACTTCTTCATCTTCTCGGTCGTCTTTCCGTCAAACTCTTTGTCGTTCGCCTCAGCTTCCTCTTTTGTCTTGCGAACGATCTGATCCTTGTGATGCGGTGGTGCGTAGATCGTGTAAAGGGACAGCGGCTCACTCGCGGATGTGTTGATGACGTTGTGCTTCGCTCCGGCTGGAATAATGACAGCATCTCCATCTTTGACCGAGTACTTGTTGCCGTCGATCTCGACCCGACCTCGCCCGCCTTCGAAGCGAATGAACTGATCATTCTCCGGATGCGTTTCTGCACCGATCTCTTCTTTCGGCTTCAAGCTCATTACGACAAGTTGGCTATGTTTCGATGTGTAGAGAACCTTGCGAAAGTTCTTGTTCTTCAGCGTATCTTTTTCGATATTCGATTTGAATCCCTTCATTGTTCGTCTCCTGACTAGTTCCATGCGACCCGGCTCTTCAGGCGCATGATCGTCTTTTCTTTTCCAAGCGTTTCAAAAACCGAAAGCATCGACGGCCCAACAGCGACGCCGGTCAGCAGTGTGCGAGCGCCGTTCATGATCACGCCGAGTTTCGTGCCTTTCTCTTCAGTGAATGCTTTTACTACCATTTCGATGTCAGGTTCGGTGAAAGTTTCCATCGGCTCAAAGCGGTCGGCAAGTTCCGGAAGCCAATCGCGAAGGTCGGGAAACTTTGTCAGATTCTTAGCTATCGCGGCAGCATCGAAATCGTAATCTTCACTGAAATACGCGCGTCCCTGCGCGGAAAAATCTTTCAAAGTGAAGAAGCGATGGCGTATTAAATCGATTGTTCGTTCATACCAATCTCGTGAGCCGAGTTCTTGAAGCGGGAGAACCACCCCGTCAGCCGAAGCGGCTGCCACCCCTCCTTCGTAAGGAGGGGAGATCGTATCGTCGTACTCTTCGCGAAATAGCTTGGATGACCTTAGCTCGGCCTTCACCAACGGGAGCAACTCACCAAGCGGCATCGTCCGGATGTACTCGGCGTTCATCCAGAGCGCTTTATCATCCGTCCAATGACGCGGGTCGTTCTCATGAAAATTGAAAACCGCGTTAGAACGATGAATATGATCGAGCGAAAAAGCTTCGATTAGTTCGTCGAGCGAGTAGATCTCTTTCTCCTCACCCGAACCTGCCGACCAACCAAGTAGCGCCAGATAATTGCGAAACGCAGCCGGAACAAATCCGTTGTCACGATATGTTGTGAGCGAGACGACCTCGCCATGCTTCCGCTTCGAAAGCTTGCCCTTGTTGGGAGCGAGAATCAGCGGCAAATGCGCGAATGTCGGTGGCGCTACATCCAGCGCTTCATAGATCAGGATCTGCTTGTGCGTGTTCGTGAGATGGTCCTGTCCGCGGATGACATGCGTGATTTCCATCTCGATGTCGTCGCACACAACCGCGAGATTGTAGAGCGGATGACCGTCCGACCGCAGCAGCACAAGATCTTCGGTATCGGAATAATCGCGCTCCTGCAGACCGTAAACCGCATCCTCGAATGACGTCTTGCCGGTTTCGGCGACTTTCAACCGGATCGCATAGGGTTCCCCATTCGCCGCGCGCATATCACTTTCAACCGACGAAAGATCGCGATACGGATTGTCACGCATATTCTTATCAGCCTGCCGCGCGCGGGCAACGATCGCTTCCTTTACCGTTTTGTCGGTCTGCTCTTCTTTCGGAGTGAAATCCCGATACGCCTTGCCCTCAGCTAAAAGCTTTCTCGCAGTTTCGCGATGCTTATCGGCGTTGTCAGATTGGAAGACGATAGTCCCGTCGTGATCCAAGCCGATCCATTTGAGCCCGTCGAGAATCGACCGCGTCGACTCATCGGTCGAGCGTGCTAAATCCGTGTCTTCGATACGAAGCAGAAACGTCCCGCCGGTTTTTTTGGCGTAGAGGTAATTGTAAAGCGCGGTCCGGGCAGAACCGATGTGAAGATATCCGGTCGGGCTCGGAGCAAAGCGGACGCGTGTCGTCATAAGGCACAATTCTCACGCATATGATCAAGTCTGTCGAGTCTGGTGAGTTGTGAGTCTGGCGAGTCTGGTGAGTCTGGCGAGTCTATCGAGTCTGGTGAGTCTGGCGAGTCCGTAGCGTCTCGTGAGTCTTGCGAGTCCGTAGAGTCTTGCGAACAGAAATAACCTGGCGACCCGAAGACTCGATAGACCCAGCGGACTCGCCAGACTCACAAGACTCGCCAGACTCACCAGACTCGATAGACTCGCCAGACTCACCAGACTCGGTAGACTCACAAGACTCACCAGACTCGATA
>JANMUW010000373.1:0-3058 GCA_031392105.1 Acidobacteriota bacterium
TATGTCTAAGGAAGAAGCGATTGAGGTGACGGCGACCGTACTCGAAACCTTGCCGAACGCTATGTTCAAGGTGACGATCGACGGCAACGAGCACGAGGTGCTCGCCCACATCTCAGGCAAGATGCGAAAGAATTTCATACGCATTTTGCCCGGTGACAAGGTCCTGGTTGAGCTTTCGCCGTATGATCTGAAGCGTGGGCGGATCACATATCGCTACAAGTAAGAGGCTGGAAGATTATGAAGGTACGACCGTCAGTAAAGAAGATTTGCGATAAGTGCAAGATCATTCATCGGAAAGGCGTTGTGCGAGTGATTTGTGATAATCCGAAGCATAAGCAGCGTCAGGGATAGACCGATTTTGGATTGGGGATTCTGGATTTAGGATTTGGTTCCTTCATCCAAAATCCAAAATCTAAAATCCAAAATGGAGAAATATGGCTCGCGTAGCAGGAGTTGATTTACCGCCCAATAAACGGGCACAGATTGGTTTGACGTACATTTACGGCGTGGGCAGGTCCCGCGCCACTGCGATCCTCGAAGAGGCGGCAGTCAGCACTGATGCAAAGATCCGCGACCTGAGCGAGGACGAACTTAATAAGATTCGTACGATCCTCGACGGTCAGGGTGAGATCGAAGGTGATCTTCGAAAGCGCGTTCAGATGGACATCAAGCGATTGATGGATATTGGCTGCTATCGCGGGCTTCGGCACCGTCGAAGCTTGCCGGTTCGTGGCCAGCGCACATCCACGAATGCACGCACGCGGAAGGGCCCGAGGAAGGCCGCCGTTGCGAAGAAGAAGGCACCGGGTAAGAAATAAGGAATTTGCGATTTTCGATTGCCGATTTGCGATTTTGACTTCTCGGTATTTGAAGCGCTTCGACAAAGACAGATCGCAAATTGAAAATCGCAAATCGAAAATAAAAAGATGGCTAAACCAGCAGCAGGAACAAAGAAGAAGACTTTCAAAAAGAAAGAGCGAAAGAACATCCCCCTGGGGATCGTTCATATTTCTGCGTCTTTCAATAACACGCTTATCTCTATAACGGACACGCAAGGAAATCTTGTCGCTCAATCGTCGTCGGGAGCGCGTGGTTTTCGTGGATCCCGAAAGGGGACGCCATTCGCCGCACAGCAAGCGGCGGGCGAGGCGGCTCGCAAAGCGGCAGAGGCTGGTATGCGTGAGGTAGAAGTTCGCGTTAAAGGCCCGGGTGGTGGACGCGAGTCGGCGATCCGTGCGGTTGCTCAGGCTGGTATTCGCGTGACTTCGATCCGCGACACGACGCCGATCCCGCACAATGGCTGCAGACCGCCGAAGCGTCGGCGCGTTTGATTTTGTATAGCAAACTTCAGTTTGCTGAGGACCGCGTCAAACTAAAGTTTGACGTCCCATTATCGAAAGGACGAAGGGGTGCCACGGCGGTATCCTGTAAACTTTTCCGAAAAAATAAATGATTGCGGCGAGTGCGATCGAGAATCGCAATTCGAAAATCGCAAATCATTGCGGAAGCAAAAAATACTATGGCTAGATATAGAGATGCGGTGTGCAGACTGTGCCGCCGTGAAGGTGGAAAGTTATTTTTGAAGGGCGATCGTTGTTTCAAGCCCTCTTGTGCGATCGAAAAACGCGGAACCAACCCGCCGGGACAACACGGTGCGGCTCGACGCAAAATGCTTGCCGGCTACGGTCAGCAGCTTCGTGAAAAGCAAAAGGTAAAGCGTATCTACTTCGTCCTCGAAAAGCAGTTCCGAAATTATTTCGAGAAGGCTCTGCACCAAAAGGGCGTCACGGGCGAGAATCTTTTGTTCATGCTCGAGCGTCGTTTAGACAACGTCGTTTACCGTTCGGGTTTCTCGACTTCGCGCCGACAGGCCCGCCAGCTTGTGAATCATGGCCATATCGAGGTGAACGGCCGCAAGGTTGACATCCCATCATTTCAAGTCAAGCAAGGTGATGTTGTCGCTGTTAAAGACAAGAGTCACAAGAATGCGCACGTCGAAGGTGCCTGGTCGACGGCTGCGGGACGCGGACGTCCGGGCTGGATCACGCCGGGAGACGGGGATCTTAAAATTGCGATCTCTGGTTTACCGACGCGTCAGGACATAGATCAGAATATCAACGAGCAATTGATCGTTGAGCTCTACAGTAAGTAGTTACTAAACGGTTGGCTGAAGTATCCGGGTTTCTGAAAGTTTGTTCTTGCTCGCGGAACCCGGGGACAAAGCCAACCTAGCGATCATTTTAAAAAGAACAATATGACACAAAGCAATAATTGGACAGATTTTCAAATGCCGAGTCGTTTGAATGTCGAGACCGAAACCCTGACGGAGCGGTACGGTAAGTTTTACGCCCAGCCATTCGAACGCGGTTTTGGAACGACCATTGGGAATTCAATTCGTCGTGCACTGCTTTCTTCGATCGAAGGAGCTGCGGTGACGGCGGTCAAGATCGAAGGAGTCGAACACGAGTTCTCATCGATCAAGGGTGTAGTCGAAGACGCGACAGATGTCATCCTGAACTTAAAGCAGGTTCCGTTTCTTCTTCACGGCGGCGGTTCGAAAACGCTGACGATCAATAAGAAGGGCTCGGGTGAAGTTACGAGCGCCGACATCAAGGGTGACGCCGACGTCGAAGTACTTGATTCGAACATTCACATTGCGACGATCAGCGGCAACGGTTCGTTGAATATCGAGATGAGATTGAAACGCGGGCGCGGATACGTTTCGGCGGAGTTCAACAACGACGTGGATCTCTCGGTCGGCTATATCCCTGTCGACTCGGTGCATACCCCGATCCTAAAAGTGAATTACAACGTCGATAAAACACGACAGGGTTCGAACACCGAGTTCGACAAACTCACTATCGAAGTTTGGACGGATGGCTCGGTGAAACCCGAGGATTCTATAGGCCTCGCGGCAAAGCTGGTGAAAGATCACATGTCGATCTTCATTAACTTCGAAGAGGAAGAGGAAGAGTATAAATACGAAGACATCGCCCGTCCGCCGCTTATGCGGAACGACCTGCTGGATAAACCGGTCGACGAACTTGAACTTTCGGTT
>JANMUW010000374.1:0-10568 GCA_031392105.1 Acidobacteriota bacterium
CGTAGGTTAACCAAAAATAATAAATACCGGCTCCCAGATTCAATACCTGGTTTCCGGTGATTGTGAATGCTCCGGAGGGATTGTTAACGCTGCCGAAAAGAGTGGCGGTTGAAAACGAGTTTACGTTACTCGTGTAATAGAGTTTGGCATTTACTATATCCGTACCGGGGAGGGTCGAACCTGTCGTGTTGAAGGAAAGAGCGGTTGCGTTCAGCGTGTTGCAGGTTCCAGTAACGGTTACCTGAGCCGCGATGATTTGGTTTCCCGTCGAGCCTGAGAATACGGTAGACGTTACCGCCTGTGTCGCCGAACTTGTCGAGTAAGCCATCGGAGTTCCCGAAGTCAAATTACCCCACGAAGTCGTGCCCGCTGGCTTTGTCGTCTTGTTATCAATTTTGAAGGTTCCGCCGGACCTCTTGATGTATCCCGCGGCTTGAGCTGTCGCCCGGATCTCGATGTTATTAAACCTTATGGAATTTAGCTCGGTGTTTGTGAGGGCCGTCGAGAGTGTTACGGTGATGGTGGTAGCCGTAATGTTGTAAGAAACGATCGTAACATCCGTACCGGTCGCCGTCACAGTTCCCGCACCCGGCTTAAACTCAAAAGACGTATTGCTAAGGCCCACGATCAAGGTCGCGCCGGTCTGGTTTTTTGTAAATCCGCTATTCTGCGAAGTGTTGGTTTCCGTGATGAAAAAGTTACCCACGGTATAGGTCGACGGATAGCTTGAGCAAAAATTAGGATTAGGATTTTGCGTAATGGCAATGGCGCCGTGCACGGAAACGGATCCGGCGAGACCGAGAATAATTGCGACACACAGATTTCGTAAGGCATGCATCCTCGCAAAGCGGAACATTCGGGAGAAGTGAATCCGGTAGCGTCGAAATATACACGTCACCCGGCTCACACCAGAAAAATACCGAGCGCTCGCCATAAGCCAGAAGGCCAGCAATGCTAGCTCCGTCGACAGCGTTCGTGATGTATTACTCCTTTTCTTATTCATGTGGCGGGACATTTTCATTGTCACTCTTGGGCGGTTCCGTATTGCTTTTCAAACCTTCATGTGACGTGCCGAAAAGATCGAATACATTTGAGAGCTTTGACGTGATCGTAAAATAAAATCCGCCGCGGGTCTGGCCAGGTATGAAGTTCAGTTGTGGCTCTCGAACACCGGTGAAGTTGTACCCTACACCAAATCTCAGATCCGACAGCACCCAGTATCCAAGTTCCGTGCCGATCGACATGCGACGCGTTTCGGACGAGGGCTGCGCCATCCAGCGAGCCTCGGTAGCAAAATCAAAATAATTATTTATACGTTGCTGCGCTCGCAGTTGCCCGGAATACGTCAGGGCTGATGCGTAGAGATTTGTGTTGTTGCCGTTTCCGTTGAATCGCAAGGCGAAACGCCCGTAAAGCTCCAAACCCTTATTCACTTGGTAGAGACCGTCGCTCGAAACTGTGTCCGAACGATCGAGCGTCGTCGCTTGGGGAACACCGTTAACGCTCGCGACCGTCTGCGTCATCGAACGATGGTCATAGCTGAAGAGCAATGCGTATCTATCCGAGTCGATCGGACGATAGGCAAATGCACCTGTCACACTCGACGATGAGCCGTTGCGATTATTGAAATTGCTGCGCGTCCACTGTCCGCGGGCCATCGTTGTCCAGCTATCGCCGAGCTTACCCGCGGCGCCGACCGTAAAGAGTTGACCAAATCCACTGCGGTCGCGCACTTCATATCTGGCCGCTGCCCGGAATCCGTCGACCGGAGTCCACGCTGCACCGAATATTCCGCTGACAAAGCTTTTCCCTGTTCCGTTCACCAGAAATCCGCGTTCAAAACCCGCTTCGATAGAAATCTCTTTGTTCAACGCCCAGCGATTTTGCAAACCAATCACCGCAAATCCATCGGTGCCGTTCACACCGTTTTCTAATTGATAACGGCCGCTCAACGCTCCGATGCGCGAGATCTTGGTTTCTATTCCAAAGGCTGTTTCGTGACGCGAAGCGGTTGAGGCGAAACCCGTTCCTGAAACGTCGCCGATCGGGGTTATCGGCGCCGACGCGAGCCGTTGGATGAAGAATAACTTTGCATTCTGATTAAGCCGATACTTCGCCGCAAACGTAGTTTGATCGGGATATGTCGGATCGGCTTCACCGAGGTTTTGTTCTCGCTTGATCGAAAGCTCGATCTTGCTCGTGGGGCGGTATTCGATCGCCGCGGTCAGAAGACTCGAATTCACTACGGTTCCGGTTAGATCGTCACTGAAATGACGACGGTCGAAACCAAATACCGTTCGAAGATTCTCCCGCCATTGTTCGGACCATAACGCTGAAAACGTCTGACGCGAATTATTGACCGTGCTCGTCAGGTTGCGTTCATCAATGAAGCCGAAGGCAAATGCTCGTTTCGTCGTCGGACGCATTTCCAGGACCGCGGAAATTTTTTGATTCCCCGGAGTGATCGTCGCACCGAAAGGATTAAAGAATTCGGCAGTCGAACGCTGAAAGTCTGCTCGAAGCTTGCTCTGGAAAAATGGCAACGGCTGTTCGAGCTTTACACGCATCGCAAATCCGTTATGTTCAGTGGCGGCCTTGTCGTTCGCTCCCGAGTTGAATTCCCCGTTGTAAAAATTAAAGACGTTAACCCCGGATGCGAAACGACCCTTGCTGACCGCGATCTCGAAATTCAACCGACCGTCGTTCGGCAAAGTCTTTTCGATATCGATGCCGCCGAGGTGAAACGCTCCGGCATCGCCTTGCTGCTGATTAATATATGAAGCACCGGCTCGTAACCCGAATCTCTGGAAAGTGCGGACCGCCCGGCCTGTGTACACGTAATTGGACGTACCGACTCCGCGATGCTCGTAAGTTACGACGACCTGAATGAGATTGAGCAAAGGATCGAACGTCGGGATCGAACGCAAAAAGAAGATCTCACCGTTTCGCGGGTCAATATTGTAATCAATTGAGCGAATTAGATTCTCGATGCTCAATACGATCTCCGGATTGCGGCGATCGCGTACTTCGATAGTCACCACTTCTGATCCCTGCAAGAGATCTCCGTGCGAAAGCCTGACGAGACTCAAACCGCCGCCTGGAATTACATCGCGCGAAAACGTAGTATCGGGCCTGGCTCCCGTTAAAGAAATAAAATCACCGGCAGCATTTTCAAGATGCAGCTTCAGACCCGTGAGGTGCCGCGTGTAACCGCTCAAAGTCGGCTTATCCAGGTCGGCGTCAAAATCACCGAACATCGCGTACGATCGTCCTCGATCAAGACGTGCGTAAAGTTTCGAATTTGATTGAGCATCTTCGAATCGAATCGATGAATCGCCGAATATCGGATAAACGCGATCGAGCGGATCGAATCCGCCAACTCGGTCGCGACCGGTGAAGCGGTTCAATGCCCGCTGCGAATCGTAGGCAAGTGTTAAGAGATTGTTGCCTAAAAATCGCCCGCGGTAGTAGAACGCCAACCTTCCACGATAATTCTCATCATCACCCGTCGAAGAGATCCCAGGAGCGGCCCGCCCGAATTCCATTTCGGCGAGCCCGACAAAAAGCGCCGGTCGCATCTCTACCGTAAAACGAACGTCTGCCTTCGCTTCCAACTGACCTGCGATCACCTTCAAGTGTGCGACGTCCGCTGCGCCGTCCGCGATCAATTGGATCGTCGCTCGGCCGTTTTCGAGAGGGATCATTTGCTGACGGCCGAGTTCGCCCGCCGGGCTCGCGACCTCGGTCAATAAACGCTTGGCGAAGAATTTGCCGGCGGAAGTCTCCATGGATACCTGCCCGTCAGCGGCCTGATTCCCAAGAATGTCGGTGGCCCGGATCTCAATCGTGACAGCATTGCCGCCGCCGGTTTGAGCCTCGCCTTTTACCGGCACTATTTCGAGTTTTGCGACCGGTCCGCGTCCATAGACCTTGAATTCAACGGGCAAGCCACGGGCACCCTTTTCGCCGACGGAAGTTAGCTTCAGGACATTTGCACCAGGCCGGAGGTTGATGCCGACAAACGAGAACGTTGTGACCTGGTTACGATTATCCACTCGAGTTTCACCGATAGAACCGGCGTCGATCTTCTCGCCGTTGACCTCCATTTCGACGATCCAGTTGATCGCGACGCGAACCTTAACGGAGAGCGCCGGCGCCATGATCACATCTTCGGCAGCAGGCGACAGAACTAACAATTTGCCAGGAGCAACGGGATCGATCTTTTCGGTTGCGGCGACCGTGAAAGTCCCCGGCAACAGTCCAACCGCCGAATCCGCAAGTGAGATGGATGGGACGGACTTCGGAGGAACAAGTTGAGCGATCGTAGTCTTCAAACTGGCGATAACGATCGGATTAGCTGTTTCCGTAACCTTGGCGGTGGCCTCTGTTTTTCTCGGATCCGCGATAAGAGCGCCTTTGGCGGAAATAAACTTGACGTCATCCGGCACGGCGAGATCAGGGGAGCTCGATGCGATCGCAAAATTCTGGCGGAGGATCGAGCCACCGCCGAGCGGAGTTCGCAGCAGGCGAGTCCACGACCCTGAAGATCTCCGCCCGTTGTCATCCAGCAAGCGGTAATTGTCTGGCAAGCTCACAGGATCCAGCGAGAGCACCAACGAACCCTTATCGACACCGGGAAGATTGTACAGGCCAGCGGAATCCGTTGTTACCGAATGACCGTTGTTCAGGTAGATGCGTGCCCCGGCGACGGGACGCTCGCCACGGTCGAATTGTCCATTGTTATTGCGATCCTCGAATACGCGTCCGATCACGATCTGCCGCATTGAGAAAACGCCGCCTCGAACCTCCACCGACGCTCTTGCGGCCTGAGTCGTAATGCTTTCGCCGTTAGGCTGAAGCCCAGTCGCGACGGCGGAATTAACATGTTCGCCTTCTCTCGCGCTTGCCCCGATCCGAACACGATATGAGATCGAAGCGCTCATTCCTGAGCCAAGCTCGCCGAGTTCGAACGCAAGGTCGTTTCCATTTGCCGCGGGCTCGACATTTTTTCCGGTGCTCGCGGGCTCGATCTGAGATGTACCCGCCGCGTAGATAAACGAGGGTGGAAGCGCATCCTGCACAACTACCCTGCTGATCGGCGAAGACATCGCGTTCTTTACGACGATGCGATAGGAAACGATGTCGCCGATCTCGGCAAACTGCTTGTCAACGCTTTTGCTGATCTGCAAATTAGAGATCTCGAACATCGGAATGTTGAAAGCAAGAGCAGCAAGCCCGCTCAGCTCGACTGTCTCATTGGTTAGCGAGAAGCTATTTGCGAGAGCGACAGCTTGTCCATCGAGCGCATGTACCGACATTCCGTACAATCCGTTCGAGCCAGTGGCCTGTACCCTGATCTCCAATGAACGTGGTCGATAGTTTGGTGCCGTCAGGTTGACGACATAACGAACCGGTTCTGTCGGCGTACCGATTTGGTCATCACCGAGCGCGAACCCGAAACCGCCGTTGGGATCCGAAGTAAACGGATTGGCATTCTCGGCATTCGGCAAGTAACCCGTATTAGGAATCAACGCCAGAAGCGTTCCGTTTTCACCTGTCGCGACCGCAAGCCGCGCACCTGCGATCCGGAGTGCTCCATTCGAATTTCCCGCGAACACCGATCCGACAGGATTGACAACCACGATGGCGTTCGTCGTCTGAACAGAAGGTGCGTTAGTGGCGGACAGTGCCGCGAAATTTGTTACTCCCGTACCGATCGTGTTGGAACTGGTAAGCCGAGCCTGAAACTGAATTTGTGTGAGCCCGTCGGATGCGATATCCGGTATTAACAATTCTATGCGCCGAGCGTCCGCCGATCCTTCGTCCGAATCCACAGCATCGGTCAGACTTCGATTGTTAAGCCGAATCGTGCCGGGAACGTATTCAAGTTCATTGGGCAGATCATCGATGATACGAGTTAGTCTCGCACCGACCATACCGCTGTTGCGAAAGGCGATCGTGTAATTGAGAGTTTGCCCGGGAACGGCAACTGTGCGAGACAAACCTTCGACTAATTTCAGCGGCGGCAAGCTTGGATCCGAAGGCGATGTAAATCTTGCACCGCTACCCACCGAATTGATAATAGTGCCGCTGTCCTGCGCGTATGTGCCGTCGGGCGAGATCAAGGTGGACCGAGCAGTCAGGCGGATGGCGATCTGCGTTTGAGGCACGACATCGTTGGTGGCGATAACGAACAGCACGCTCGTACAGGAGTCGGGTGCAAGCCGCGAAGTCAGCGTTTGTCCGATCTGAATGGGAGCGTCGCCGGGCGTTACCGTGCCGGACTCATCGGTATCAAAGTATAAATTTGTGATCGTTGCCGGTGCAGGAACTTCCGCAAGCGTCGGCAGAAAAATATCTTCGACGTTTCCGGTGTTACATAGCCGGAACAAACGTGTGATGTTCTCGTTCGGTGCGACTGTCGCCGACGGAAGGGTCTCGTCAGGTGTTATCGCGATCGCCGGCACGGCCAGGATCGAAACAATGACGGTTTGCGAAACAGTATTGTATACGGTACCCGCCGCATCCTGATATGTCGCCTCGGCGCGATTGATAATAACCGTTTCGATCGGCGTTCCAAATAGAGATCCAGTAAGCACACATACGAACGTAAAAACAGACACTATCCCGGACAGCATCCGTCTTGAAGTTCTATGTCGCGCTGGCGAGGTCATTGGTTTGGGAACTTGGCATGAGGGCGGCCGTCTTGATGTCAAGGCGACCGCCCGCGGTTTGAATGGTCACCAAATATTATTTAATGACGCGACGGAACTTGAATGTCCCCGTGGCCTGCGGGGCAAGTGTGGCGATCGTGTCGGTCAATACGGACGAAAGATCCGTATCGCCGCCGATCACTCCGCTACCCGAGTCGTTTGCGGAACCGGTAACATGGATGGTGTGAGTTGCCCAGTTGTTGGGTCCGGCTGTTCCGTCTTCGGTGATTACCAGGTTGGTCACGGTAAGCGGACTGTTGCCCGTTCCACCCGTCGACGACAGGTTTCGATATACGACCGTGTATTCGATAACTGCACCGGGAACAGGATCGGAAGCTCCGCCAACACCAGTGCCGTTGGTTACAGGAGCTGTTTTGTCCATCCTTAAAAATCCGGTGTACAAACGGTCGATCGTCTCGTTGTACGCAGCAGGTGTCAGCTGCGGCGTCGAACGCACTATCACGTCAAAGCCACTCTCTTCGAGTACTGGAGTACCCGCCGGTGCTGTTACGCGTACGTAGATCGTCGCGGTTCCGCCGAACCCGATCGGTACGCTCACCGAGTTGGTCGTCATCACCGTATAGGCGGTTCCATCGAGACTTATCTCCACCGTAAAACCGGCCGGAGCAGTCGGGACGGACACGTCAAACGTATCGTTAGCATTCCCGAAATTGGTTAGCGTGTTGGAGTAGATGAGGGTACCGTCCGCATTGGTTACTCCACCGAAGGCGATGCCGCCGATTCCGGTCGTAACCGAACGGTTGGTATAGTCATCGTTGATCGTGGTACCGCTCGCCGTCGGAAAACCGAATGGTCCGATAAGGGCCGAGCCGACACGTGTCAACAGCGTAACTTGCTGAATACCATTTCCGTCAACATTGCCGGGGTCGATGCCTTCGTCGAAGTTGGCATTTCCGTCACCCGCGTTGGCCACAGCGTCACCCGATTGATCGGTAAGCTGCAGCGAGGTGTTGTTCATAAGGAACGCGTCGCCGATCTCAAAGATGTCGAGCGTTGCATCGGTCTTTGTGATCGTAACGATCATCGGCACCGCCGTTGCGCAAGCTCCGAGGGGAAGAGTTGCTCCGACGTTGAATGCCATTCGGCGTACGGTTGACAGGTCGCCGGGAGCCGACGTTGTGTAGAGGGCGAGCAAAGGCGAAACCGTCAGCGCCGAAACCGAATAAAGCGCGCCTGCCGGAAAAGACTGACCGGAGGCGATTGCTGTTCCAACTGGCGTAGGAACGATTATGAACACTCCTGTGTTCGAACCGCCGGGGCCGTTGACCAAGGTAATACTCTGTCCATCGCGCAAGCCATCGGTGTTGCATACCTGCCACGAATAGACGATGTCAGTGCCAAGTGCGACGGGACCTGACGGTGCCGTCAGCGAAAGTACCGCCAGCGCATCAGTGTCGATCGTTGCAGTCATATCGCCGCGAGCTTCGCGGAGGCCATTGACCGAAGCAGCTGAAACCGTTCGGACCTCATGTGCCGAAATAACCGTGTCCGCCAGCTGATTATCGAAGGTCGGTCCGCCCGTCGAGGCGTCGCCAAGTTGAACGGTGATCGTCGATGCAGGAGAGGCGTCGGTGTTAACATTCACCGAAACTACTACGTCGATGTATCCGTTCTGGAGGATGGAAGCTGAAATAACATCCGTACCGTTTGTGAAGATGTCCGTGCCGGCACCGGCGATTACGGCCGAGATGATCGTGCCCTCGCCCGTCAGCTGAAAGCTCTGACCATTTGCAAGGAAGCTGACCTGATCATCAAAGTTTCCTGTGTTCGTGACGCGGAATGTATACAAGACTCCGGTTTGACCCGGAATGATCGAAGCGCGGGTGCCCGCGTCGGGCGTGATCACGAGACCCGAAACGTTTGAAACCGTCACGGTAACCGTGTTGGAAACGGTAGTGAAGCTATCAGTACCGTCTGAGTATGTGGCTGACGCCTGGTTTACGATCTGTGTCCCGCCCGGGGTCTGCTGCGCGTTTGTCGAAGCAACCAGAAATGCGAGGCAAAGAACGAAAACCGAAAAGCGTGAAATGCACTTTCGTGATTCCGCCACTCTATCGATGATATTTTTTGTGGACATGAGGACTCCTGTTTTTCATTTGTGGCGTTTTTATTTCACGCGAACGCGATAAGTGGCATGTAATCTCGCTTGCGCAGCTAGAGGCTTTTCCCAGCTGAACATCACCTGAGTGTAGAGCGAGATCGGAGCAACAACTTTCCTGATCCTGCCGTCCGGCTGCTTTTCATCGATCATCGGAAGAGCCGAAAAGTTTTTTCCGCCATCGATGCTGTATGTGATCTGCGGTGACGCGTCGCCCTTTGCAGTTCCGACATAAACTGTGCCTTTCGCGATCTGGCCCACCAGTCGGTAGTTTTGTGCGTCGCCCGCGCCTTCGTTGTGGGAATCCATATTCCAGTCGATTATTTCGCCACCTTTCACACCGTCGGCTTTGTCGAGCGAAATTACTTTATCGGCCCGCTGAACGCTGCCGGCAATTTCGACCTTTACATCGGGCCGGGCGAAATTAAGAGCACGGCTGACAGCTTGGTTGTTGGCGGCGAATGCTCCCAAACCACTGAGGACGAGTAGTCCCAACAGAACCTTGGGTACGAGATGTCTGCTTACTATTTTTTTCATTTTTTTAATCTCCTATGAGTACGAATGATCTGTTTTTTTTGCGGGAGGCCATATTCACCTGTAGCCCGTAAGGTGAGAATCATCTTTCATATCTCGCGCGGCAATCTCCAAGCCACAGGATCACTCTCCTGCGGCGCGGGCCTGCCTCCTTTCTTTGTAAGCACTTGGGGCTGTTCGATTCGCTCTGAGCTGAGGGCGAACCGCTCACCTCTGTTCTTTTCTGGCCGGTACGGGGAAAAATGGATAGGTATTTTTACGCCGATCGTCGCGAGAATGCGGTAGTCCGGGAGCTGCCGAGAACTTTAGTTACCTGCTCGTTACCTTGCGACTGGTTGATATTTGCGGAAAGTTACCGGGGAGCTTCTATGGCGCGTACTTATTGCGTCAAGCATGAGGCGTCATGACGAAGGGAAACTCGGTGGGTTCGTACGCTCAAAACAAAAAAGGCGTCCGTGTCGACGCCTCTCGTTTAATAAAACTGGTGATCCGACCAGGACTCGAACCTGGGACCCAATGGTTAAAAGCCATTTGCTCTACCGACTGAGCTATCGGACCACGTGGTTGCAAGTGCCTGGGAAATACAATGGCTCCTTCAACCGAATGCAAGATTTTACAATCTGAACTGGACGATGGCAAGTTCGCGATTCTTTAGATAACAACCATCGCCATCCGGATATTCGCGCGGACGTATTGGGAATTCGGATCGAGGGGCGTTTCTTCGAATCCGACCTTCCGATAGAGTTTGATCGCAGCGATCTGCTTTGTATTGGATTCGAGGATAATCTTCCTTCTACCCGAAGCGCGTGCAAATTCTATACAGGCTTCCATCAACTTGTCGCCGATTCCCTTTCCGCGAAAGGCCGGATCCACCGCCATTTTCGTTAATTCGAATGCGTCGTCTTCGTAAGGAATCATCGCGACAGTTCCGGCGACATCCGATCCGCTCATGGCAAAGAACACCTGTCCGCCTGGTGCGATCACCGCTTCGTACGGATGATCAAGAATTTCGTGATCGTGCGGTTCAACGCCGTATGTTTCAGCGATCCAGCGATAATTCAGATCGGCAAAATCTTTGGCGTAGGCGGGAGTGAACTGGACGATGACGACTTCCATACTGTCCGACCGTAGTGTAAGTGGTAAGTCGCACCGAGGAGCTTGGCAAGTTTGCGATCACTTACCCTTTCCACTTTCCACTTTCC
>JANMUW010000429.1:0-11253 GCA_031392105.1 Acidobacteriota bacterium
TAAAAATCATCGGGCCAGTTTTGATTTACAAGAGAGTAACCAAGTAAAGTGCTGTATTGGGGTCCGGCCAGCGAGTCAGTAACATCCTTCCACATCGAGTATCCGAAGCGGGGAACCGTCCGAGTTTTTGACGTTGGTCCCAACCCATTCACCGAGAGCGAATCCCGCATCGTAGTCGCAGATCGCGACCATCGTCGCCATGCCGTCCACCGGATTGGCCTCGACGACGACGGGCGTTCCGGCCTCAGCCGCGATCGACAAGATCTCTTCGAGACCCGTGGTGTTGGCGGGTGTCAGGACGATCGCATCGACCTTGCCGGCCATTTCGCGGGCCTGTTCGATCTGGCGCTTGACTGAGAGCTCGGCGTCGAGGATCGTGACTTCGATCCCGTACTGTTTAGCCCGGCGCTTCATCACTTCGATCACGATCTGATACCAGATATGGAAACTGTAATTTGTGAGATATCCGATCGTCGCCGGTTTTTTAGACGCGGCGACTAGCGGGACTGCTTCGAGTGCTGCATCCAGACCGGGCGGCGGGTTGTATTGAGCCGCGGCCGGATGGCTTTCTGCTGCTGGTGTTGAGTTGCTCATTTCTATCCTTCCTTTTAATTCGTTTGCGGCACGCCGCCGATCTGTGTAAGCAGGCCTCCGTCAACGGTCCAAACTGCACCCGTAACGAACGATGAGTTTTCGTGTGCGAGAAAGACGACGACTTCGGCGATCTCGCGCGGGCGAGCGATCCGGCCGAGCGGATGCATCGCATTGCACGCGTCGTAAACCGACTGCGGATCCGGATCGAGCGACGCTGCCCACTGGAGCATGGGAGTGTCGACGGTTCCAGGACAGACCGCGTTCGCACGAATATTTTCCTTTGCAAAATCCATCGCGATCGAACGAGTCAGTCCGATCAAAGCATGTTTGCTGACTGTATACGCGAGAACGTTCTGCTGGCTCGCGAGTGCCTGGACCGACGAAACATTGACGATCGTTCCGCCGTCGGCAGCTCGCATGAACGGGATCGATGCCCGGGCCGCGTTCCACGCACCTTTTAGATTTACGTTCAGAACTTCGTTCCACTGGCTGTCATCCGTCGATATTGCGGTGCCGTAGCGCTGGATTCCGGCGCTGACGACGAGGGAGTCGAGAGATCCGAACTTTGCATTGGTCGCTTCCGCCGCAGCTTTCATCTGATCGAAATTTGCGACGTCGATCCGGCTAAACATCGCCTTGCCTCCGGCATTTTCGATCGATACGCATAATTCGCGTCCCGCCGTCTCGTCGATATCTACGATCGAAACCGCCGCGCCGCGCTCCGCAGCCAACTCGCACACCGCTCGGCCGATCCCGAGAGCACCGCCGGTCACTAAAATCGTCTTCCCGTCGAACCTCATGCAGTCGCTCCCGTTTGTCCGATCTCGTCGAGTTGTTCGTCCTTGTTCTGGTTCTCTTCCGAAGGCGGTTCGGACGCGGGTGGCAAGGTCTTGTACCAGGTAAAATAGAGTATGGCTACGCAGACGAGCGTTATCGCGATCAAGCCAAATCCGACGCTCAGCCGATGCAGCACGAGATAGAGCATCGAGACGTAGAGGGCCGTGATCCCGATCATTGCAACGACGGTGTTGAAGAGCTCGACCCTGAAGTGGATCTGCTTCTGGAATCCGGGCTCTTCGGCGCGAACCGCTTGTCTCGCAGGAGCCCAGAAACCAGCAGGCTGAACTTTTTGATAGAAATTCTTGAGAGTTTCAATATCGGTCGGCTGGGTCATTAGCGAGACCACGATAGTGATGATCGTCGATGCGATAGCAATGACCGGGAAGCCGATGTAGAGCGGCAGCGGATTCTCCAGATACATCGTATCGAGGAAAACCTGGCCAAGCGACAATGCCATTCCGCCGAAAACACCAGCCGCGTATCCCTGGCCGTTAAGGCGCCACCAGTACCATCGCAAAACGTTCGGCGGCAGGATGCCGGCCGCGAGCGTACCGAAGATCCACAGAAAAGCGGTGTTAATCGAGGTGCCGAAGATCGATATGATCAGCCCGGTGAGAATGAGAAGTGTCGACGAAATGTAGCTCGCCCACACAAGTTGGCGATTGTCGGCTTCGGGATTGATGTACCGCTGATAGATGTCCTTTACGAGATATGCAGCACCGCCGTTGACGGTTGAGCTGAATGTCGCGAGAAAGCCGGATAGCAATGCCGCGAGCATAAAGCCGACTACGCCGACTGGGAGCATCGATCCGATGATCAGCGGGAGGGCGGTTTCCGGATCTGCGCGAAGCTTCTCGTCGAGCGCGACATTGCCGATACCCATGATCGCCATAACCGCGATCGCCATTGCGAAACACCATCGAACGGTATGGATCGCTCCCCAAAGCGCTCCGAGCTTCGAGGCGTCGCGCTCATCCTTTGCCGCGAGAAATCTTTGAAAATCGTACAACTGCTCGGGGCCGCTCAGACAAAGAAGCATTCCCTTAGCTACCCAAACCGCGACGAGCGCTCCGAAAAGCGAATAGTCGGTGCCGCCGCTCACGAGTCCCTGAAATGTTTCCGGCCTCCACGACGGGAGGATGTCACCCCAGGTTGCGGGAACCTTTGCGGCGAATGCTGCCGCGTCGAAGTGTAGATAGCCGATGATCGCAAACGCGATCGCACCGGCACTGAGGACGATCGTCTGGACGATCTCCACGCGAACGATTCCATGAAATCCACCGACTATGACGTAGAGTCCGGTCACGCCGAGAATCAAAAAAGCGCATGTCGTCGGTGAGAATGGAAGAAAGATCGCTCCGAATTTTCCCATCCCGATCGCGCCGTAGCCGAGGAGTGCGGTGATGGTGAGAATTGCAAAAAGCGTGTATGAGAGCCGCGCGATGTCGCCCGACTTACCGGGGCCAAATCTCGTCTTCATCCATTCCGCACCCGTCATCGCGTCCGATCGGCGGATCCATTTGCCCATATAGGCCAGGTAAAAAGCGGTGATCGGAAAGCCCCAGAGCATGTGGACCCACATTCCTTTCAATCCGAGTGCGATGAACGTCGAGACGATCCACATCGTCCCCGTAATGTCGAAATAGCTGGACGAACCCGACATCGCGAGCGCCCACCACGGCAACTGTCTGCCACCGAGAAAGTATGACGACATGCCTTTCGCTGCCTTTCGCTTCATCGCGAAGCCGATACTCATGATTGCAGCAAGGTATAGAACGACGATGATTTGATCGAGGATTGAAAGGTTCATAAATCTTTTCGTTTACTTTATATGCAATGCGGATTAAGTTTGGGAAGTGAACTTTCTCCAGGCACTCGAACGCCGACAGAACGGGAGAGGGCGTCAGGATCTAAATTGTCCGAAGCATTATCAATACAAACAGCATATCTGCAGTATCCGTACTGCACAGAGGCAGCTATCCGCGGATGCTATTGTTGTCGAAATGCTCGAGGAGAACCTTTATCTTTACCGAAGACAAAGTACTTGTAGCACAGGCAGATTTTTATTGTCAATGAGTTTTTAGACCTTTCCTGCCGCGGCAAGGGGATGTGGAGAGGTCGGGGACTTGAAGTAGTTCTGGAGCGCGATGGGTATTGCTCCAAAAAGACTGGGACGTTGAACGCTGGCCGGGCGGATCAGGATCTGTTCCGGATTTACAACATACTTGCTCCGAAGCCGTTTGCGGATGATCGGTTCGATTATCGACCAGGCCCCGGTTATGTTCCCTCCGACGACGACAGCTTCAGGGTAGAGTCCATGGACGAGATTACTTATACCCTCGCCAAGATACTCGGCTGTAATGTTTATCGATTCGAGCGCCATCGGATCGCCGTTTCGTGCCCGGGCAATTAGATCCTGAATTCCAACAAAGGGCAGGCCTTGCTTCGCAGTGACCCGATGAAATCGCTCAACCGTTGCTCGCTCGGAAGCAAATGTTTCCCAACAGCCGCGACGGCCGCATGAGCACAACTCGCCGTTCGGGTCGATGCTCATATGGCCGAAGCCGCCAAGCCCGTACCTTGGGCCTACTCGCAGCTCGCGATTGATGATCAATCCGGTTCCCAAGCCCTCGACGACAAGAACGAAGAGAAGCGTCTGGATCGACGCCTCGTCGAGAGGGCCGTACCAGAGCTCGGAGAATGCGGCGGCGTTCGCATCGTTCTCGACGAAAACCGGCAGATTCAGGCGGCCCTGCAATATGTCCCGGACGGCGACGCCGTTCCACTCGAGATTCGGAGAACTCACGATGGAGCCATTTTCGCGATCTATCAACCCGGGCAAACTGACACCCACGGCTGCGAAACGAGCACGTTGAAATTGCTTGCTCACAAGCTCTTCGATCGAATCCGCCAGTGAGTTTAGGAACGTGATAGGTTCGCCCTCGGTCAGCATCGAACGCTGCTGAAGGATTCTGCCGTTGAAATCGCTAACGGCGTATACCGAATCGGTGACGCCGATATCGATGGCCAGCACGTAAAAACTTTCGGAGTTGATGTAGAGGTATTTGGGACGGCGACCTCCGCTCGAAGGCCCTTCGGTACCTTCGTAGACGAATCCGTTCTTTATTAGACGGTTGACGATGGACGAGACCGTTCCGGCGCGCAATCCCGTGTCCTTCGCGATGTCTGCCCGCGAGATCGGCTGTTTTTCACGGATCAGATGCAGGAACACAGTTTGATTTATGTCCCGAATATCCTGAACACCAACCATCCGTACTTCTGCAGATCTCTTCTCCGTCATTGTCTGACGATGATATCCTCTGGAACCCCCGAGAAACAATCGCGCCGTCGAAAAATGAAATTGTCGAGTTTTGTCACGGGACGAAAACGCGCGGGATCTCAAACTGTATTCGTCGCCTACTGCAACAGAGCATGCAGAGCAAGATCGCCTTTTCTACTTCTTAGGGCGGACCAAGGATCCTGAATACAAACGTTTTGCAGATCTAGATAACTTCGAATGCCAGGCTACTGGCCGATCAATGCGGTTAGAGCTTGGGCGAGTTTAATGTGGGTGATCGAGCGTGATGAGTTGAAAGAATTTCCATCGAGCCGAATGAAGCCGAGCTGCAGGGCGACGGCGAAGTAGCCTCGATAAGTCTCTAGAACTACTCCATCGGATCAGTCACTTTAGTGACAACGTGACTGATATAAACCAATATGTAACTGATGGCGAAAAACTTTCTTGCAAGGTCGGGTCTCTTTCAAAATGTTCTCACGCATAGCGAGATTCAGTTACCAATCCGCCTCGAGCTTTATAGCGTGGAAAGGCTGGAGCAATTCGCGTCAACCCTTGCCGTTGACCATGAAAGTGTCCACCAACCAAAGAGGTTTCACAAATTACGCCCGCGGCTTGAAGATAACGGAAAAGTTTTAGTTGCCGCCTACAATTCTTTAACGAATGCGATTCGCAGTCAGCGGGCCCTCTCTCCCGCTGCGGAATGGCTCGTCGACAATTTTCATGTTGTTGAAGATCAACTGCGAGAAATTGACGAAGACTTGCCCGCCGGTTTTTACCGAGAATTGCCAAAGCTACTGGAAGGTGAATTCGCTGGGTTTCCGCGAATCTACGCGGTGGCGATGTCGATAATAGCCCATACCGACAGTCGGCTTGAAGTCGAAACGCTCGAAAGATTTCTTCAAGCTTACCAAGCGGTAACGCCGCTTACGATTGGTGAATTGTGGGCGTTCGCGATCACTCTTCGTTTTGCGCTTGTGGAAAATCTGCGCCGGTTAACTTGGCTGATCATTGTGTCACGCGAAGAGAGGGAAGAAGCGGACATGCTCGCGGATGAATTGCTTGATCTGGCAACCAACCGACCGGCCGACGTGCTGCCTTTTATGGTGAAGCATCTAGGCAAGCGGAAGAAGTTCCAGAGTGCCTTCGTTGAACAGCTTACCCGCCAATTGCGCGATCAGGATCTGTCGATTGCTCCAGCCTACGAATGGTTGACAAACGAACTGCAAACCCAAGGTTCGAGCATGGAGCAGATCATCGAAGCTGAATATCAAGGGCAGGCCACCTCACAAGTAACGGTCCGTAATATTATTACGAGCATGCGCCTGCTGTCGACGATCGACTGGCGCACGTTTTTCGAGAACGTCAGTTTAATAGACCCGCTGTTAAAAGAAGATCCGGCAAAGGTCTATTCAGAAATGAATTTTGCAACCCGCAACCGTTACCGGGAGGCAATCGAACGTATAGCGAAACGCACGAAAACAGACGAACGAGAGGTGGCTCAGAAAGTCATGGAACTTGCCGCCTCTGCATATCGAGATGTCCCGTCCGATTTGCGACATTCCCACGTTGGTTATTATCTGATCGATAAAGGTGTCTCTAAAGTTGAAGAGGCGTTTGCTTATCGCCCCAAGCTTTTCGAATACTTCATTTCTTTCTTCTTGAAGAATCCAACGGCGTCTTACCTTGGCATAGCGACATTTTTAACATTTATCATTGTTACTTTGCTGGTTTCTACAGCCGCACATTTTGGCGCAAGCTTGCCGTTAATTATCGCCTTTGGATTGCTTTCCCTGATCCCCGCGAGCGAACTGGCATTTAGCGTAGTGAACTGGGACTTCACATTGATTATTCCTCCGCGATTGCTTCCACAAATCGATACATCGTTAGCCGTTCCTGAACATGCACGGACATTCGTTGTTATCCCTACCCTCTTATCGAGCGAATCGGTCGTTGAAGAGTTAATGGAAAAGCTCGAGGTCTATAGCCTTGCAAATCAAGATGACAATATTTATTTCGCTTTGCTCAGCGACTTCACGGATGCGACCTGCGAAAAGTTGGACGACGACTCGGCAATTTTAGGATTGGCGCGCCGCCGGATAAGTGAATTGAATCAAAAATATCCCAAAGCCGATGGTCACAAATTTCATATTTTTCACCGTTACCGCCAGTGGAACAGCAGTGAACAAAAATGGATGGGTTGGGAACGCAAACGCGGCAAACTAGAAGAATTCAATAGACTACTGCGTGGCGATGAAACCACAAGTTTCATTGGCGTAACGGCTGATAAAGAATTCCTGAGTCGCATCAAATACGTCATCACTCTTGACTCCGACACCCAACTTCCACGCGATTCGGCTCGCAAACTTATCGGCATAGCGATCCACCCCCTTAATCGTGCGCACTTTGATGAAAAGGAACAACGGGTTACCAAGGGTTACGGCATTTTACAGCCGCGGGTTAGCATCTCGCTGACGAGCGCGTCCCGGTCATACTTTGCCAGGATCTTCTCCGGAAACACCGGAATTGACCCATACACAACTGCTTCGTCTGATGTCTATCAAGACCTATTCGGCGAAGGGAGTTTCACAGGGAAGGGTCTTTACGACGTTGATGCTTTCGAGGCGGCATTAAAAGGTCGAGTTCCGGAAAACTCCGTCCTCAGCCATGATCTTTTCGAGGGTCTCCATGCCCGCTGTGGTTTGGCCTCGGATATTGAACTGCTCGACGATTTTCCCACCCACTTTGACAGCTTTGCCAAGCGTTCGCATCGCTGGGTGCGCGGCGATTGGCAGATCGCCGGGTGGATTCTTCCTTGGGTCAAAAACGGGGAAAATAAAATAGTACGGAATAATTTACCGATCCTTTCACGTTGGAAAATACTCGACAATTTGCGGAGGAGTTTAGCGGCCCCAGCTATTTTTCTGTGGCTCCTCGCAGTTTGGACGCTTGTTCCCGGCCCTGCGATCGGGTGGACGCTTTTCATCGTATTTGTCATGGCTTTTCCCGTGTACGCCCACTTGCAAACCAATTTACTGACTCATCCGCGGGGGATCCCATGGACAAGTCATTTTTGGAGCGTTTTGGGCGATGTCCGTACCAACACGCTGCAAGTCGTTATGGTTATTGTGGTGCTTCCATATCAGGCATATTTGAACACGGATGCGATTCTTCGGACGCTCTTTCGTAAATTCGTGTCGCGTAAGAATCTGCTCGAATGGAGAACGGCCGCGCAAAGCGAAACAGATGGCTACCATGACCAATGGTCCTATCTGCGGTCAATGAGCGTTGCGATCCTCTTGTCACTTACCAGTTTCGTGCTGGTGTTTTGGCTTCGGTCGGCAGCTCTATGGCTTGCTACTCCATTTCTATTTGGATGGATATTCTCGCCGCTGGTCGCTTATCGAACGGGTCTTAAGCCTCGCATCAAACGATTTCCACTGAGCGCAGCTGATACAAAAATGGCGCGGATGATCGCCCGACGTACGTGGCGTTTTTTCGAAACCTTTGTCGGCGACGACACTCATTGGTTGCCGCCCGACAATTTTCAGGAAGACCCACAACCAACGGTCGCTAACCGCACGTCGCCGACCAACATCGGTTTGCTCCTGCTGTCGACAATTTCTGCCCATGATTTTGGATATATCGGAACACTTGAGTTGACGGAAAGACTCGACTTTACATTTGCGACGCTTGAGAAACTTCAAAAAGTTCGCGGGCATTATTTGAACTGGTACGACACGCAGACGCTGCTCCCGCTCTCACCTCGCTATATCTCAACCGTTGATAGCGGCAATTTGGCCGGGCATTTGATGGCCGTCAAACAATCGGTGGCGGAGATCGCAAACCGTAGATTGTTTGACACGCGCGTTATGGAAGGGCTCACCGATTCCCTCGAGATGATGCGTGAGGAAGCCATACAGATGAATGTGGTCCGCAGCCGGACGGAATCCGTGAACATCAAACAGCTTCATGGTGAGATCGGAGCCTGTCTGCTGTTACTCAAAAACCAGCCCAGTGAAAGCCCCGATGCCTGGGTCACGTTGCTTGAATCACTAGCTGCCCGGACTGAAGTGATCCGCGACATCACAGGTGCTCTAACCCAGGAGCACGGTAATGCACGTTTTTCCGAGCTGATATTTTGGACGACCGATCTGTCGCATCAAACACAAACGTTTTTACGCGACGTCAGAACATTTATTCCGTGGCAGGAAGGTGACTTCTCTCCTTTGTCCGACATTATCAGTAACGACTTTCCCGGTATTCAGCAGGACTGGCGGGAAATAATGGATCTCTTAAAACTATTCCCTGCGTTGTCCCAACTTTCGGAATTGTACGATGCTCTCCTTTTGCGGCTCTTGACCATTAGCGAGGCAATCACGCGATCCGAAATGCCCGACAGAGACAAGTCTGCGGCGATCATGGCGCTGCGAGTTCTGACGGCGAAGGTTAAAGAAGCTGAGCAAGCTGCAGTGAGAACCCTGGCAAATTTAAACTCGGTTGCGTTGCAAAGCGGGGAAATTGTTAGGGAAATGTCATTTGAGTTTTTGCTTGACGATCAGCGCAAAGTTTTCGTCATCGGTTACGACGTGGATACCGACAAGCCCGACAATTCGTTCTACGATTTACTCGCGTCCGAGTCCCGGTTGGCCAGTTTCGTTGCCATCGCAAAAGATGAAATTTCGCAGGAACATTGGTTTCGGCTGGGTCGCTCGCTCACGCCCGTTGATTCGAGCCGGGCGCTGATCTCCTGGACCGGCACTATGTTCGAATATCTGATGCCGATTCTCGTCATGCGAGATTACGATGAAACACTTCTCAGCCAAACATATCGGGCCGTTGTCGCACGACATATCGAATACGGAGCTGAGAACAATGTTCCGTGGGGTATGTCTGAGTCGGCTTTTAACGCTCGCGATTTACAACTCAACTATCAGTATCAGGCCTTCGGTGTTCCCGGCCTTGGTCTAAAACGAGGCTTAAGTGAGGATCTGGTTATAGCGCCGTATGCAACGGCACTGGCCGCCCTTGTCCTGCCCAATGCTGCGATGAAGAATTTTCGCCGCATGGCGGATGAGGGACTGCTTGCCCGTTTCGGCTATTACGAATCGATCGACTACACGCCGGAGCGCAGCCGGCAAGACGAATCATTTACGATCATTCGTGCATATATGGCACATCATCAGGGAATGATTCTGGTTGCGCTCAACAACGCGGTTCACGACAATATCATCCAGAAGCGTTTCCACGCTGAACCTCTTGTTCAGGCTACCGAATTACTACTCCAGGAACGGATTCCGCATGGTACCCCCGCATCGCATCCGCGTGTCGAAGATGTCTTGTCGAGTCGAGTCGTTCGGCAGCTTTCAGGGCGAGTAACGAGGGTTTTTGACACGCCTAATCTGTCCTCGCCTCGGGTACAACTTCTTTCCAACGGCGCCTATTCAGTGATGGTAACCAGTTCAGGGGCTGGCTATTCCATGCTTAAAGATATTGCCGTAACGCGGTGGCGCACAGATACGACCCGTGACTCCTGGGGTAGTTTTATCTACTTGCGTGACATCGCGAGCGGTAAGGTTTGGTCGAGCGGGTATCAGCCTTTAGGTGAAATGCCCCGATTTTATGAGGTCGCGTTCTCGGAAGATAAGGTCGTAATCAAACGGCGTGACGGCGTAATCGAGACGCGCACCGAAATTATCGTATCACCGGAAGACAACGCGGAAATTCGTCGTGTTTCCATCACTAATAATTCGTCGACGATTCGCGAGATCGAGGTTACCAGTTATGCGGAGATAGTGTTGGTGCCGCCGAGAGCCGACGCTGCACATCCTGCATTCAGTAATCTTTCGATCGAGACCGAATTCAATTCCGACGAAAACTCGCTAATTGCGAAACGCCGGCCGCGGGCTGAAACGGAAGAAACCATTTGGGCGGTTCATACGATCGCGACGGACGGAGAAACCGTCGGAGCAGTTCAGTATGAAACCGATCGTGGACGATTCTTAGGTCGGGGACACGGAACTCGTGAACCGAGTGCAGTGATTGAAGACCGCCCACTTTCAAATACGGTCGGTGCGGTACTGGATCCCATCTTTTCGCTACGGTACTGCATCCGCGTCGGGCCGCACGAAACGGTTCGCATCTCATTTTCCACGGCCGTCGCTAACTCTTACGAAGAAGCCGTGCATCTGGGCGATAAGTATCACGATATAAGCATATTTGAACGAGTGGCCGCCCTGGCATGGACGCGCTCGCAGGTTGAGATGCGCCATTTGAATATTGAGCCCGAGAGCGCATATCTTTTTCAGCGTCTTGCGGCCCATATCCTCTATTCGGATCTTTCGCTGCGCGCCCGTCCGGGCGTGCTTGCCCTAAATACTAAAGCTCAATCTGACCTCTGGGTTTATGGAATCGGGGGCGACCTTCCGATTGTTCTCGTTCGAATCAAGCGTGCCGAGGACGTGCCGGTCGTAAGGGAGCTTCTCAACGCGCACGAATATCTACGTTTGAAAGGATTGACGTTT
>JANMUW010000486.1:0-5038 GCA_031392105.1 Acidobacteriota bacterium
ACTCGACGAAGTCGATCGCAAACTCGACGATTCGATGCTTGCGATCTGCGATGCAGAGAAACCGGCCGCCATCGGCGGCATAATGGGTGGACTCGATTCAAGCATCACCGAAAGTACGTCCACAGTTCTCCTCGAAGTCGCATTTTTCAAGCGGGAGAACATCCGACAGACGTCGCGGAGACTGAACCTTGCGACCGAAGCAAGCTACAGATTCGAACGCGGTGTCGATATAGACAATCTAGTTCACGCATCGAACCGGGCGGCACAGTTGATCTGCGAGCTTGCGGGCGGCGAGTTGGGACAATTCGTCGACGTGTACCCGACAACACACGAGGCTGTCTTCGTAAAGTCACCCAACATTCCGTCGGCGGTAAAACGCCTGACGGGTCTGATCGTATCGGCAGACAAATGCGTTGGAATTCTCGAATCACTAGGCATCGGCCATCAGGAGAACGATCCCACAGCATTCGTAGTCCCTTCGTGGCGTCACGACATCTCGATCGAAGAAGACCTTGTCGAGGAAGTGGCCCGACACGTCGGATACGAGAATATCGCTGAACAGTTACCGCCGGCATTCGGTGCGGGTGAATATCAGCACAACGAGCCGCGCAAGAAACGATTGCGTCAAACCCTTATCGATCTCGGATTCAACGAGGCGGTGTCGTACAGCTTCATCGACGCAAAACACGACGATCAGTTCGAGATGGCTTCGGATATTATCGATCAAAGCCTTGAAGAAAAGTTCGTAACGCTCCAGGATTCGGTTATCGAAGGTGCGGTTAGGATGCGGCCTACGCTTTTACCCGGCTTGCTCGAAGCGGTGCGCGTCAACTTTAATCAACAACGAAAAGACCTCCGGATCTTCGAGATCGGAAAAAGCTTTGCGGCAAAGTCTAGCGAAGACGGACTCCCGACCGAACGAGAGCTATTCAGCCTCGTGGTGACCGGTGGCGACGCGCATGCGAACCGCGCGATGACTCAGCGGGAACTGGATTTTTACGACGCGAAAGGAGCAGTCGAGGCGGCGATTGAAGCTGTTGGATTCTCGAATCTTGTGTTTTCGGCAGGCGATGCCAGACATCTTCGTCGAGGGCAATCGGCGGAAATCTCGTGCAATGGAAAAAAAGTCGGAAGCATAGGCCGCCTCAGCGAGGAATTGTCGGTCGATTACAAGTTTAAGCAGGCAGTATATGTTGCCGAACTCGACTTACAGACGCTTTTGGACGCGGAAACTGCGCAGGGTTTATACCACGCTCTGCCGAAGTATCCTTCGGTCATACGCGACGTTTCGTTACTGGTGAACCGTGCGACGGGTTTCGAGGAAATACGAGCGTCGATCCTCTCACAAGGACGAGAGCTCTGTAGATCTGTCCGATTTGTCGACGTCTATGAAGGTAAAGGCATGGAGCCGAACGAGCGCTCCCTAACCATCCGCCTTGAATATCGAAGCGACGAAAGAACGCTGATCGAAACCGAAGTCGACGCGGTTCACGGCGAACTTCTTGCTGCTTTGGAAAAAGATTTAAATATTCGTCCAAGATTCTGAATTTAACTTGAACTTTAAAACAAAACTTCACATAATCGTAACCCTATAGATTTTCACAGCCCGCAATATTTGGAGACAGTTGATGAACGGCCTAACGGGAATGGAGAAGTTCTCTCATCTCGAAGATAAAATTTACCTCACGATCGAATTCGCAAAGCGGATACGCGAAGAAAAAGAAAAGATCGAACAGGAAACAAGTGAGCTGCGGCGAGAAGCGGTCCACCTTCGAGAAGAAAACGAGAGGCTTGCCGAAAAGGTAAACGGCCTTCTTTCTGAGCGCGACGCGATCCAGCTAAAAGTCGAAGCGATGCTCGATGCGATGACTATAATCGATGCCGAGGTAGCTGAGGCAGTTGGGAGATGAGCACGATGATCGCTGGAAAAAGCAAATCTGAGTCGGCCGAACAAAGTATCAGGGTAGAGATCTATAATCAGAACTACAGCATTCGCTCGGACGGCGACAACGAATACATCATGGATCTTGCCGACTACGTCGATGGTAAGATGCGTGACATCGCTTCGGGCACCTTAACCGTTGATTCCTTGAAGGTTGCGATTCTCGCCGCCCTACACATCGCCGACGAATACCACCAACTAAAAATGCAGCAACAGCAGTCGGACATGCAGCTCGCGTCACGCAGCGCCGAGTGCACTGATATGCTCGACCGCATCCTCAAGAACAGAGACGCTGCGCCGCCTCAGGAATTGGAAATAGAACAATAACCCTTACAGTTTCTAGTTCCTGGTTACTTGTTTCTAGTTGCAGTTGTCGTGAGCTCATCAGTCGTGGCCAACAAAGAGGAAGCAGAAGCGAGAAACTAGAAACTCGGAACTAGAAACATGCCGACCGAAAGTGCTATATTCTTTCCAGGCGAAAGATTCTTTCTGCGTATCTCGTCACCGAACGCACTAATAATTGAGCCAACACTTGAATTGAGGGAGGCTAATGCCGGAGTCGGTGCAAACTTCCATGTGAAGATTTGCCATAGGCAACGGCTCAGATGCTTCTTCGGAAGCAGAAAGCCACCCACCTGATAACACAGGTTCAATTCACGCGTTTGGAACGGATCACGCGGATTTCTTTCGTCTACTCTTCGTCGCTTTCTGCTTCGAGTTCCCTTCTAATTTCTTCGGTCATTTTTGCTTCTTCAAGCGCGAGGGGTAGTTCAGCCGCGCGGGCGGAAAGTTTTTTCAGGGCTAGCTCAGAATCGGCGAGATGTGAACCGCGTGCGGCTGCTGCCTCGATCAGTTGTAAACGCGATTCTGCTTCTTCCAACATCAGCTTCGCTTCGTCGTTTATTGAGCCGATCTTTTCCAGGTCATGTTCGATTTCGGCACTGAATTTCTGCGCACTCTCTTTATTCAGTTTTTTCAACTGCCTCAGTTTTGTCTGACGTCGCTTCGTGAGAAATAATTCTTTTTTCGACGACCTGACGATTCGAGTAGCCGTCAGGCGCGATGCAAGCGTTTCGCGATACGCGTCTTCCAGCATCGGGTCCGTCCGCTGCATCTCCTTGAGCGCGCGTTTCTCGTTCGTCCTGAGCTCATTACGGAACCAGTCGATCTCTTCGGCCTTTATGCCATCCGCGGCTATTCTTTCGCGAATTTCCTTTGTCCAGGTTGAATGTCTAATGGCAAAGAAACCCGAGAGGCCCAGGCCGACGACAAACCCGATGATCGTTAGGATCAGCCCGATAAAAAAGATCGTCGCCGCAACCGGCGGTGTTGCACCGAAGACGAACATTAAAAGCAAAAACGCTATCGCCGGCACGCCGGAAAGCGCGAGAGGAGCGGAAACCGCGGCGATCTTAAGGTTGCGCCCACGAGCTAGATCGCGTTTTGAGATGTCGTATTTCGATACGATTTCGTCCATTTTCAGATGGATTTACTTTACAAGCCGTGCAAACTTAATTCAAACAACTGGCATCACAAACTTTAACTAGCTCAACCAATTATATTAGACTAACGGGTGCAGTATCGGGCCGGGTCGAAAGTATGACGAAGAACATATTTTTCTCGCTGTTTGCATCGCTTCTGTTGGCGGGCGCCATCGTCGCGCAACCGGATGACCCAAAAGGAAATCAGCGTGTCCGAACGGTGTCGATACCGATATCGATCTTTACCAAGAACGAACTTAGACAGGGGCAGGCGGAAGAGTTCGTTCAAGTTGAGCGACTGATAGTTAAGGAGGATAAGGAGGAACAGACGATCCTTTCTATCCGGAGCGTCGTCGATGCCCCACTCGCTCTTGCCATACTCGTCCAGGACGATCTTTCGTCGTCCTTCAACCTGCAGATCAAGGACCTTAAGAAGTTCATCCGTAATTTGCCACGGGGCTCCCGCGTGATGGTAGCTTACATTCGCGGAGGAACACTTCAGATCAGGCAGCGGTTTACGGCTGATCTCGACGCCGCGGCAGAGTCGTTGCGGATCGTCGCATCGAGTTCGACGGTCGCTCCACGAAACCCGTACGACGGTGTTATTGACGCCCTGAATCGCTTTGATGCTCTGCCTGCCGGCCGCCGGGCAATACTACTCGTATCCGACGGACTCGACGTCACCCAGGGCCTGTCTAATTCAACGCCGACCCAGAGTCTCGACCTCGAGCGCGCGATCACACGATCTCAGCGACGCAGCATCTCCGTATTCTCGTTTTATAACCCGGCGAGTATTACCGAAGGCGGCGATCAACGGCTCATCTTGAACGGTCAGGGCTCCCTCGCCAGACTTTCCGATGAAACGGGCGGGCGAGCTTTTTTTCAAGGCTCTATCGCTCCGTTGAGCTTCGATCGATTCTTCCGGGAGTTGAATTTGCTGTTGAACCGTCAATTCCTCTTGTCGTATCTCTCGACGCATATGAAGCGCGGCTATCACCGGGTTGAAGTTCTCAGCACCAATCCGTCGGTGAAGATCGAACACCCAAAGCGTTATTACTATCGCTGAATTATTTGAGCCGGACGTTGCATGACGGGCAGACTTGAACGTCTTCTTTGATCAAAAGACCAACCCAGAAAAGCGGAAAGAAAACCACAAGCAGAACCCCGAATACGACCCAGCCGGTCGTCGAAATACGTCGATCGATACGCGGGAGGAACTGGCTCATGCAGTTCGGGCATCGATAATTTCCCGACATGAAATGCGGATCGCGTGAAGCCAGCGGTTGCCCAGAGCCGTATGCCGCATTCGCCGGGTTCTTTCGAGCGTCGGTCTGTGTTTGGAACTCATCGGTCTTCCACGAGTAGGGACGAGGGGCTTGTTGGCCGTAATTCTGCTGATGCTGCGGCATCGGCTGATGAATGAAGAACTTGGTTCCGCAGAAACGGCAAAACTGGCTCTCAGGAGCATTTCCCTGCCCGCAATTCTGACACTGGATCATAGCTATATCGAAGGTGAGTTCCACGAACTCTTAAACGCATGATACTACGGAAAGGTTCAGAATGAACCGTGAACGGTGAACGGTGAACGGTGAACGGTGAACGGTGAACGGTGAAC
>JANMUW010000050.1:0-2856 GCA_031392105.1 Acidobacteriota bacterium
TCAAATTCAAGAAGCTCGCCTCCCAGTTCGTGGTGCCCGACGTCGTTAAGACAGCCGAGTATTACAGGGATGAACTCGGCTTCAAGATCCTCGGATACTTTCTCGACCCTCCCGTCTATGCAATGGTTAGCCGCGACGACGTCGAGATACATTTCGGAAAAGCGGACGGCGATTCAATTCAAATGAATGAATCCGTCCGTAAGGGACTGGGGAGCGATGTCTATATCTGGGTTTCCGACATCGATACCTTGTTTGAAGAGTTGTCGGAGCGGACGGTCGAGATTTTGGAAGGACCGGTTAAGCGTGTCTATGGCAGCACGGAAGTTGTGATCAAAGACTGCAACGGATTTCAACTGGTCTTTGGCGACTGACGCTTCTTGAAATAGAAATAAAGAATGATCCCAAAGATGTTGTTGATCGTGAGCAAGAGATTAGTAAAGAGGAAAACCCAGCTGCCGACGAGATAGCTGTAAATAGTAAATCCGATCGACGCTGCCAGCTGACCACAAATAGCCATTTCGAGATACCTTCGCCTGTACCTTCCGACCACTGCTTGTAAACCTGCTTGATAAGAGTCGCGAGAAGGATTATTGAACTTGCCCAGCCGATAATTTCAATCATCGATTACGCCGGCTGGCCGGCGGCCGCATTCAGCATGTTACCGATCTTATCGACGGCAGCCTTAAGATTTTCCATCGACGTCGCATAAGAGAGTCGTAGAAACCCATCTGCGCCAAAACCGGCCCCGTCGGTAACCGCGATATGCGCTGTAGTGAGCATGAAGTCCGCTAGCTCCGCCGAGGATGAGAAGCGAGATCCGAGCATCTCACGGACATCTACGAATGCATAAAACGCGCCTTCGGGCATGCCGCACTTGAATCCGTCGATCGTATTGAGAGCCGGAATGAACCAGTCTCTTCGCCGTTCGTATTCCTTGAACATGAGATCCACCGCGGCCACCGTTTCTTCACGATTCTCGAGAGCTCTCGCGCATGCGTACTGAACGAACGATGTCGGATGAGTCGCCGAATGACTTTGAAGCTTTACCATCGCACGCGTCCATTCTTCATTCGCGATCGTATATCCAATTCTCCAACCGGTCATCGCATATGTCTTCGAGAAGCTTCCGCCGACACATACAAAGTCGCGAAGCTCATTCGGCAAAACTGCGGAGGTGAAAACTTCGCCGGGTGGGTACGCGAAGAACAGATAACATTCATCGGTTAGAACGTACACACCTCGCTCGGCGCACGTCTCGATGATCTTTCGCATTTGGGTAACCGGTATCACACGGCCCGTCGGATTGTTCGGCGAATTGATGATCAGGAGCCGCGTCTTGTCGGTGATCGCATCTTGGACTTGATCCGCCGTTAATACAAAATCAGTTTCTTCCGTTTCGATGAAGACGCTGTTCGCCCCACAAAAAGTCGCGATCTCAGGAAAGGTCACCCAGTATGGTTTTGGAATGAGGACGTCGTCACCAGGATTCAGCAGAGTGCAGGCCGCATTGAAAAGCGCTTGTTTACCACCGCACGCTGCCGCGACTTCAGTTGGAGAGAATCTCGCTCCAAACTGCTCCGCGTAAAATTCCGATAAAGCGTATGTGAGTGGCTTCATCCCCGCCGACGGAGTATATTTCGTCAGCCCTTTTTCAAGACCATCGATGGCGTACTGCTTTATGAATTCCGGTGTATCGAAATCAGGTTCGCCGACCGTAAGATCGATCACGTTGTGTCCTTCGTCACGCAGATTCGCGGCTGTCTGCGCGGCTTTGAGCGTCGAAGACGCATGCATTCGGGCGACGTTATCGGAAACCTGAAAGCGGTTTGTCATAGGCACATTCTAACAGCAGAGAAAGATGTTTTCAGGCGGAATAATATACTTTCGTCGCGATCACCTCGAGAAATTCGATTCGATTTCCAAATGGGTCGCGAAATTCGAAACGTCGATATCCGGGTATCTGAATGCCGTCCCGTACTTCGATATTATTCGCCGTCAAGATCTCGCGCCAATTCTCGATATGATCCACGAGATACGCCACGTGGGCCTTCGTTCGATCGCGATCCACGTCATCTTCGGTACCGACGTGAAGCTGTCTGTCTCCGATAGCGAGCCAGAAGCCTCCGCGGCCCGTGAGCTCGACCGGTTTCGGAATCTCGATTAAGCCGAGAAGTCCGCAATAGAAGTCTCTGGCGTCGGCTTCAGCGCCTTTTGGAATTGTGATCTGAGCGTGATGAATTCCGAGGATCATGACTGCGCATTTAACTTTTCTCGCATTCGAGTTTCGACAAGTTCGGGGATCAATCCTGCGACGCGCCCGCCCAGCATGAACACCTGTTTCATCAATGTCGAAGATACGTAGGAATATTCCTCATCGGCCATCAAGAACACAGTTTCGATCTCGGGTTCGAGCTTTCGATTCATGAGCGCCATCCGAAGCTCGTACTCGTAATCGCTTACTGCGCGAATCCCGCGAACGATCGCCGTCGCCTTGCTCTTTAGCGCAAAATCCACCGTGAGACCGGAGAAGCTGTCGACGGTAAGTTCGCATTTACCGTTTTGAACCGCGGGCAAGATCTCGCGAATCATCTCGCAGCGTTCGTCGACTGAAAACAGCGGATGCTTGTCCGGGTTATTCAAAACAGCAATGACGATCTCATCGAACAGCGGCTGACTGCGTTTGATGATATCGAGATGGCCGTTTGTCGGCGGATCAAACGAACCTGGAAAGATTGCACGACGCATAGAACTCAAAATATAAGAACTCAAAAAATCTTTGCGGCTTTGCGACTTTGCGGGAAAGCTCCGACGAAACTTCTAAAGCTTAGAGATCCGACGGGCGGTTTTCCGCAAAGT
>JANMUW010000080.1:0-16909 GCA_031392105.1 Acidobacteriota bacterium
CTCGCGTTGGCTTTTGCTTCCTGCGTAGCCGTAGCGATTGTGGGTGTGACGTGGATTCAGCTCGGAAGCGAGAAGACCGAGTCCTTGAGCGTGACCGATTTTGTGTTCGTTAACGGATCGGATAACCCCGCGACAGATTCTCCGGCGGTGATCGAACCGCCGGCGATCAAGAACCGAGACCTGCCTTCCCAACCCTCTCGAAACCGCGGTAAGAAGGTCAAAACGACAACTGCGTCCTTCGACCGTCGAGTAAAAGCTAAAGATTCCATCGTGCGAGATGGCGTTGCGGCTTTGACCGAAGAAGAACGATTTGCGTATCGACAGTTGATGCTCGCCCTGTCGATAAGCAGCTCAAAGTTGAAGATCGTACAGGACACCATCGACGGAGCGGAAGAACCCGAAAGATCAAGAAGCACTAATCAACGTTAGGAGAAAATCATGAGGTCATTCAAATACCAATCATTACTACTTTTTCTTTTCATTCTCTTTCCGGCAATTGCGGGAAGGGCACAGGACGCTCGAATTAATTTCGAAAAGCTCGACGGGCTCGAGACGCGCGCCCGCGACGTGGTCGAGGTAAACATCGACGGCAAGCTGCTTGATCTCGCCAAACGGGTCACAACCAAGGTGAATGACGAGAATGCGAAAAAAGTTGCGCAGGCGATCAGCGGTCTGAAAGGAATATACGTTCGAGCGTACCGTTTTGAGAACGAGAACGAGTACAACATGGCTGACGTCGACGCGCTTCGATCGCAGCTCAATTCCCCGGGCTGGGAAAAAGTCGCGAATGTGCGGAGCAAGAAAAATAATCAGAAAGTCGATGTCTTTACGATGTTCAGCGGCGACGTGATGAGCGGTGTCGCCGTTATTATTTCCGAATCAAAAAGCATCGCGGTCGTGAACATGATCGGGCCGATCGATATCGAGCTACTTGTCGAGCTAAGCGGTAAGTTGAATATTCCAAAGATCGACATCGAGCGAGAAAAAGACACGGCGGCAAAACCAAACAATAAGGAGTGAGACGATGTTTTTGAAAAAACGGATATTTATCGCGTCTCTCCTTTGTCTAGCGGTATTCAGCGTTTCCGTCCCGGCGGCAAAACCCGGGAAGAAGAGCGAGTATGAATCGATCGTTCGGCACCTCAAGACCAAATACCGCGCGAAAAAAGTAAAGATCCCCTTCATGTGGCTGGCGCGTTTCGCAGTAAGTATCGCAAAGCCCGCCGGAGTGAAAAGCTTCAGCGTTACGCTTTTTGAGGACTTGAAGTTTTCGCGCGAGACAGTAGACAAAGAAATGCAGGCCGTGATGAAGAACTCATTTACCGACGAGTGGAGCCCGATCCTCCGCGCCAGGTCCGCGGAAGGACAGCAGGCGTACATGTACATGCGGGAGGATGGTAAGGTCGTCAAGGTCGCGCTCGTCACGATCGACAAGGCGAATGCCGCGGTGATTCGAGCTACATTCAGCCCCGAAAAACTTGTCGAATTTATGAACGATCCGAAGATCTTCGGGATCTCGATGGATGAGAAGAAGGAAGCAAAGAAGGAAGAGCCACCCGTGCCGAAAACTCCGTGAATGGACAGCGGACGGGTGAACGGTTAAGCAAAGGAGATTTCTGAAAGTCCCGCCAGGGACGCTAGAGAATAGTTTGTCGATGTAGTCGTGCAGGTCCCGTAGGGACGACTGAGAATCTCTGTCGTCCCTACGGGACTTCCGTGTAAACACGAAGATTTGCGGTTACGCTCCAAGAATTCTGACTTTTCTCGTGTTTGCGATAGAATCCAGAAAAGGAAATATATATGCGAGCACAACTTAAACGTTTCATCGATCAGATGGATGAGAATTCCATCGCCATCATCCCGGCCGCCCACGAAGCGACACGCAGCTATGACACCGAGTACAGGTTTCGGCAGGATTCCGATTTCTGGTATCTGACGGGCTTCCCTGAACCGGATGCAGTTGCCGTCATCGATCCCGCATCCAAGAATCCTTATACACTTTACGTCCGGCCGCGCGACCTCGAAATGGAGACGTGGTTCGGCCGCCGCGAGGGGACGGAAGGAGCAGTAAAGAATTACGGCGCCGACAGGGCTTTCTCGATCGACAAGTTCGACGCGGATCTCGCGAAACTGCTCGATGGATATGAAAAGCTTTACTACCGTTTCGCGGTCGATAAGGCGCTCGACCAAAAGATCCTCAATTACCTGACTACCCAACGCGTCCGCCGTTTGAAGACTGCGTACCCGCCGCACACCATCGTCGATCCGACGATCATCCTCGGCGAAATGCGTCTGCATAAAAACGAAGAGGAAGTCGCGATGATGCAGCGTGCGGCTGACATCGCGGCAGACGCTCATGTTCTTGCGATGAAGAAAGTGAAGCCCGGGATGAACGAGTTCCAGGTCGAATCGCTGATCGAATCGTACATGCGCGAAAAAGGCGCCAACGGTGTCGCATACAACTCCATCGTCGGCGGCGGAGACAACGCGACGATCCTGCACTATGTCGAGAACAACATGCCGCTGAAGGATGGCGATCTGATCCTCATCGATGCGGGTGCGGAGTATCAAGGCTATGCATCGGACATCACGCGCACATTCCCGGTCAACGGAAAATATTCGAAGGCGCAGCGAGAAGTTTACGACGTCGTGCTCGATGTCCAGGAGCAGTGCGTCGAATACACAAAGACCGGAAACACGGTGAAGAAGAGGCAGGAATTTTCGATCGAGCTTTTGACCGAAGGGATGAAGAAGCTCGGCCTTTTGAAAGGAAAGACGAAGGACCTGATCAAGAAAAAGGAGTACATGAAATATTACATGCACGGCGTTGGTCATTACCTCGGCCTCGACGTACATGACGCAGGGCGTTACTTCACCGATCAGGGCGCGAAGAATTCGAAACCGTTCGCCCCGGGAATGGTCCTCACTGTCGAGCCCGGCCTCTATATTCCGCCGGATGATAAGTCGGCACCGGCGAAGTATCGCGGGATAGGTATCCGGATCGAGGATGACGTGCTTGTTACCGAGAACGGGAATCTGAATCTAACGTCGAGAGTGCCGAAGGATCCGGACGAGATAGAAGGATTGATGGCGAAGTCGAAGAAATAATTTCACTCTTTTCTTTTTTCCGTGCGTCCCGTGTGTTCCGTGGTTGTTCTTCGGAATTGGAACCACCGAACCCACAGAAGACACGGAACGTCTGGAAACCGAGTATCTGGAATGAAACTCAAGAGAACAACTTCTGATGACCCGGATTTCCGCCGGCTGGTCGCGGAGCTCGATGCATACCTCGCTGAGGTCGATGGAGACGAACATGGCTACTACGCGCAGTTCAACTCCATCGACAAGATCCCGAATATTGTTGTCGCATATGACGGCGACGCGCCGGTCGGATGCGGGGCCTTCAAAGGCTATTCGGAAACCGTCGCTGAAATAAAACGGATGTTCGTAAAGCCCGAACATCGAGGGAAACGCATCGGTGCTCTTATTCTCGGCGAGCTTGAATCGTGGGCCGGCGAGTTGGGATTCACGGAGACGATCCTCGAAACCGGACACAGGCAGAGAGCTGCCGTCTGCCTTTATCAAGACAGCGGCTACAAACTCATTCCCAACTACGATCAGTACGCCGGTATCGAAAACAGCCTCTGTATGAAGAAAGATATTTCGCTCGGAGAAGAGGCAAAGGTTTAAAACCTATGGCGTTCGATCCAATACTCAGAAACCTTCCGGCCCTCTTCGCCGCGCTTCTGGTCGCCATACTTTTTATCCAATCCGGGCTCGACAAAGTGTTCGATTGGAAAGGCAATCTCGGATGGCTGACCGGCCATTTCTCAAAAACGTTCCTTGCGCCGATGGTCCCGATGATGCTCGCGACTATCACCGTCATGGAGCTTGCGACCGGATTTCTCGCGGGGGCCGGGATCATCTATTTTCTTGTGGCTGGCTCGCTCGCTATGATCTTCTGGGCGTCGGCTCTGGGCGCCGCGTCGATCACTGCACTTTTCTTCGGCCAACGGGTGGCGAAGGACTATCCCGGAGCAGCCGTCCTGATCCCGTATTTCATCTTGCTTCTCATCCTTATGCACCTGACGAATTCCAGGGTATAACGCTTAACTCCTCCTTCGATCAGCCGCAAAAAATGTCTGTTGATTTCGTTCTGATATGGTGATCGATTTTGCGGTCGATCTTCGCGTTTGAAAATGAAGCTCCTTTGGAGTGTAAAGGAGGTAGGAGTTATGAAGCACACTAAATCAGCGACGCTGGCACGAATTGATGGGAACTATTTTTTTTATATCTGTTTGTCTCTCGTACTCGCGATCGCAGCTCTCGGCATACTCGTCGACATAATAGGGCGCTGATCAGGCAATAATAACTGGCGGAGTCTTCCGCCATTAAGAAAGGCCGCGTACTTTTCACGCGGCCTTTCTATTTAATGCGGGATAACCAGGAAGCTATCGACTGAGCTTTACGGCTTCGAAGGTAGCTACATAGCCGTTGCGGTTGATGCGGATATTCGAGCGAGGCGAAGGCGTCAGGCTAATAAGCTTGATCGAATAACCTTCCACCGTCGCAGTCTGGTTCGGACCGTTCGTATCGAGCGTCAGATCATGCGAGCGGCCATTTCTAGCAACACGGATCTTGATCTTTGCGTTGCCGGCCCATATACAATTTGTATCAGTCGGGCACCGAGAATCTTCAACGAGCTCAACAAATCTGATCGACAGCGTGTTCTTCGCAAACCGCTTTTGTTTGTTTGTTAATCTGCACACGTACGGTCTCGGTGTTTCTCGCCGCCGTCGCGGGCACAACACTGAACGCTAACATCAACATCAAACTTGCAATTAATCCCTTCATCGAACCCTCCTGTATGGCCGGAATTTCCGAACCGCTCCTTTGAAGCCTTTCCGGCGTGCCTGCGTTGCAACAAAAACCACCCTCCGGAAATGGGTTGCGAGGCATTCCTTTCCGTGTAAATCGATCAGGAGTTCGGAGTTTTCAGAGTCTGCAAAGTCGCAGAGTCGCAGAACACTCCAAACTCTAAGAACTCCGTGACGCTACGGACTCTGTAAACACCGAGAACTCCGAGAACCCTGCAAACTCCAAGAACTCTGTGAACTCCGAAAACTCTGCAAACTCCGAGAACTCTGTGAAAACTCTGCAAACTCCAAAACCTATGCCGCCGCTCCCGAGGCGGTCATCTTCTCGACGATCGCTCGTGCGAACTCGTTCGTCTTCGCGGTTCCGCCGAGATCCCTGGTCAGGGATTTCCCTTCGGCAAATACCTCGAGCATCGCCTTCTCGATCCGCGACGCAGCATCCATTTCACCCAGGTGCCGGAGCATCATGATCGCCGACATCAGTATCGCTGTCGGATTCGCGATTCCCTGTCCTGCGATGTCGGGTGCTGATCCGTGGACAGCTTCGAAGACTGCGCCTTGCTCGCCGATATTCGCTCCCGGAGCCATGCCAAGGCCGCCGATCAGACCCGCACAGAGGTCAGAAAGAATATCTCCGTAGAGGTTTTCAAGGACGATGATATCGAACTGTTCGGGCCTCATTACTAGCTGCATGCAGCAATTGTCGACGATCTTGTTGTCCGCTTCGATCTCCGGATAATCCAGCGCGACTTTTTCGAAGCACTCCAGAAACAACCCGTCCGAGAGCTTCATGATGTTGGCCTTGTGAACGCACGTGACCTTTTTTCGACCGTGCAAGCGGGCGTACTCAAAAGCATATTTTGATATCCGCATGGAAGCTTTTTCCGTCACGATCTTGAGGCTCTCGACCACGCCGGGAATGACCGTATGTTCGAGCCCGGAATATAAGCCCTCAGTATTTTCGCGGACGATCACAAGATCGATATCGGAATACCGACTGGGCACGTTCGGCAGATTTTTGATAGGCCGGACGTTGGCATAAAGGTCGAGCGCCTTGCGCAACCCGACGTTTACCGAAGTAAATCCTTTTCCGACTGGCGTCATCTGCGGCCCCTTTAGTGCGACCTTGTTTCGCTTTATCGATTCGATCGTATCTTCCGGCAGCGTTGAGCCGTACTTCTCCAGGGCCTGCGCTCCCATAATATGAGTTTCCCATGCGAATTCGACACCGGTGGCTTCGATAATACGAACCGTTGCTGCGACGATCTCAGGGCCGATGCCGTCGCCCGGTATAAGTGTGACTGTGTGTTTCATACGTCATCTATCTTACGTGAGACGGAGAAAACGGTGAAGCGCGTAACTTTCGATTGCGGATTTGGGATTGCGGATCGCGGATTTGTCTTCTACCATCGCGACCGAAAGAAAGGCAGTAGCTGTCACTTCGACTCCTTTTCTCGAAATCCGCAATCCGCAATCCCAAATCCGCAATCGACTGCTCGCTTTACACTCTGGTTTCCGCCCGTATACCCTATACCTTCTAATGAATTCAGACGTTCTCATTATCGGCGGCGGCGTCATTGGACTGAGCATCGCCCGCGAGCTGCACAAGAAAGGTGTGGGCGGGATCACGATCGTCGATCGTGGGCCCGTCGGGCGCGAAGCTTCCTGGGCAGCAGCGGGAATGCTGGCCCCGAATATTGAGACCGACTCGACTCCCGATTTTCATCGCTTCGGGACCGAATCGCTCGAGCTCTACCCAAGTTTTGCGGCCCAGTTGATGGACGAGACCGGTATTGATATCGAGCTCGACCAAAGCGGCACACTCTGCCTCGCATTTGATGAGAACGAGGCGGCCCAACTCAGTGAGATCTTTGCGCAACAGAAATTAAGAAATGTACCCGTCGATCAATTGTCGAGTGCGGAGATTCTCGACCTCGAAGCTGCAGTCTCGCCTGCCGTTCGATCCGGACTTTTATATCCCTTCGATTGGCAGGTCGAAAACCGCAAGCTGCTCGCGGCACTGCGAAAATTTGCCGAGATCTACGATATCCGAATCATCGAGAGGGTTGACGTGTCGGGATTGCTAATTGACGGTGCGTGCGTAGCCGGAGCGCGAGCTTCCGGCATTGAGTTTCAAGCCGGAGTAACCATTCTTGCAACCGGGGCATGGACGTCGCTCATCAAAATCGGCGATGCCGAGATGCCGGTTTCCGTGAAACCTATCCGGGGCCAGATGATGAGTTTCCAGACCGGAACTCGTCAGATCCGGCGTGTGATCTACAGCCCGCGGGGTTACATCGTTCCGCGTGCGGACGGCCGAGTGTTGGTTGGAGCGACGGTCGAAGACGTCGGTTTCGATAAGAGTACGACGGCGGAAGGTATTGACTCGTTGAAAGCCGCCGCGACGGAGATCGTTCCGCGGCTAATCGATTTTGAGATTGTTGAGCGATGGGCCGGCCTTCGACCGTTTGCTGGCGACGGTTTACCAGTGATCGGAGAGCTTCCTGGTTATGAAAACGTCTACCTCGCGACGGCTCATTACAGGAACGGTATCCTCCTCGCTCCAAGAACGGCGCAGTTGATCGCTGAAAGAATTGTTGACGGAGCGAGCTCAGAACTTATGGAACTTTACGGCATGGGCAGGTTTTCATCGTCAGTCAATGCTTCGGCTATATACAGTTAATTTATGCGTTTTGTCGTCGCCATTTTTATTCTCACCCTTAGCCTTTCCGCAGTCGCACAATCGCGCCGGGTAAATCCCGCCGGCATGCCCGTCGTCGCGCCAGTGGCCGCCGATCTTACGGTGAAGCAAATGTTCGACGAAGCGAACTCATATAACAAGGTAAAATTTGCCGAGTACGAACAGAAGAAAATTGCCTATAGCGAACGTCTACGGCTCACTACCGAGCGCGAGCAACGTCAGCTCGCCGCTAAATACGCAACCGCGGCCTCGACCCGGAGCAACCTCACTGCTGAAGACATTTACTACGCCGGTCTCCTGAACTGGATTTCAGAGAACTATGACGGAACTACCGAGATGCTGATAAAGTTTCTCGGTTCGACCGACGAAAAGCCCGACCGCATGCAGAATGCGCGGTCGATCATCGTCTACGTTTTCGCCAAGCAGAAAAAACTCGAGGACGCACTCAAGTATCTTTCAGACTATGAGAGAGGCGGCGCGACTAAGGTGAGCGACCTCTGGCGGATGAACAGCGAACTCGCCAAGTCTTACATCGCAACGAAGGACTACACAAAAGCTCTGGCCCATGCCGGCAAGAGTTATGAAGCTTCGAAAACGCTTGTGAAGGATCCGACATCGAAAGTGAATCCGGCGGACGCGGTCCTGGATGCCGGAATGCTTCTCTTCGAAACGAATCGCGATCTCGGAAAAGTAAAGGACGCTGACGCGGCGCTCGAGGACATGCGAAATACAGCATCCGCGATCAACTCACCGACCTTCTTTTATTACGCCGCTGACAAGCTGATCACCTACCAGATCGACACTGGCCGCAAGGCTCTCGGAATGGAAACCTACCTTTCCTCGCTCATTCAGGCCGGAAAAGATTTCGCGGCGAAAGGAACTCAGAACGCGGTAATTCAGCGTTTGAAAAAAAGAGAGAAGCAGTACAAGCTTCTGGCCGAACCGGCGCCAGAGATCGTCGGCGTGGATCAATGGTTTCCGGGTACGCCGAAGACAATTGCCTCGCTGAAGGGCAAGGTCGTCCTGCTCGATTTTTGGGCGACGTGGTGCGGGCCGTGCTTTGATGCATTTCCGGCACTCACCGAATGGCACCAGGATTTCACACGGGACGGTCTGGTGATAATCGGCATGACAAGATATTACGGCCGGGCCGAAGGTTTGCCGGCGGATCATCCTAACGAGATCGCATTCCTAAAACGCTTCAAGGAAAAGCATGATCTCGGGTACGACTTCGCGGTCGCTGATGATCAGTTGACGCAGAACATGTACGCCGCTACAGCCCTTCCGACAACGGTGCTGATCGACAGAAAAGGGGTCGTCCGTTACATCGAAAGCGGCACGAACCCGACACGGATCGAAGAGATGCGAGCGATGGTGATCCGCCTGCTGGCGGAAAAATAGACAATGGCAAAGGGTAGTCAGAAACGGGCGCCGACAAAGACGCAGAGCTTCTATGACCGGATCGCCGATGTGCATAACCTCGCGCTGAAGGTTAACGGCTATCGGAATTCGGTAGCGAAATATCTGCGCTCACTTGATCTCAGTATCGGTCCGGATTCTTTCGTGCTCGACGCCGGCAGCGGAACCGGAATCGTGACACTCGGATTTCAGGACGCCGGGTTTCGGCCGCGAAAGACGATCGCTTTCGATCTCTCCGGAAATTCGCTGAAGATCGCACGCGAACAGTTTCAGAAGGAAAAGAAGATCGACGAATCGAACATACAATGCGTTCAAGGAAATGTTCTCGAGCTTCCCTTCGACGACGATACGTTCGAGCTTGTTTTAACGTGCGGCGTTCTCGAATATGTCTCGCTCGACGCCGGACTGAAAGAGCTGAGCCGCGTGCTGAAGCCGGGCGGTAAGCTTGTCTTCATTCCTGTCAAACCATCCTTCGTTGGATCGGTCCTCGAGCTGCTCTATAAGTTCAAGATCCACCCGATCGAAGACGTAAAGCGCATTTCGGAGCGCTACTTCAATATCGTCGGGAATCACGAATTTCCCGTAGCCGAACCGATCGGCTGGTCGAAGACGATCTTCCTGCTCGAAAAGAAATAGTTTCTGGTTCCTGGTTTCTAGTTTCTAGTTTTTGGTTATGTACAAGAAACAACTCATACCGGAGACCAGACCAGAAACCAGAAACGAGAAATTCGAAACTCTGAGGCCGCTAATTATCGCTCACCGCGGAGCAAGCGCTCTTGCTCCTGAGAATACGATCGCTGCTTTCAGGAAAGCTATCGAGGTCGGCTCCGACGGAGTCGAATTCGACGTGCAGCTTTCTAAAGATGGTGTTCCGGTCGTGATCCATGACCCAACGCTCCTTCGAACCGCTGGTATTAACGAACGTGTCGGCGAGCTTACTGTCGAGCAACTTTCGCACGTCGATGCCGGATCCTGGTTCAACGCTGCGTATCCGACCCATGCCCGACCTGACTTTGCCGCCGAAAGAGTTCCATCGCTTCGAACTGTGCTGCAGCTTCTTGAGAATTGTGGGGGCCCCATATTCATCGAAATGAAGTGCGAAACTGAAAGCGAGGTTTCGCCGCTGGTCGATGCGGTCTGTCGCGAGATTCGGGGCTCGCCTTTACTCGAACGGTTGATCTTGAAGAGTTTTCGTCTCGGTGCTATTCCGCGGGCACGGGCTGTTTTGCCGGGAATACGCACTGCGGCCCTGTTCGCTCCTCAGGTCATGCGGCTGCTTAGGAAAGAAAAGTATTTGATAAATATTGCCCGCGAACTCGGGGCCGATCACCTCTCGGTGCATAAGGCGCTGGTCAGCCGGAAACTTATCATGAAAGCCGAGAAGTATGGGATGCCGGTGACGGTGTGGACCGTTGATAGCCCGCGCTGGATAGCACGGGCGACGAAGCAGGGCGTGTTTGCCGTTATTACAAACGACCCGACGAAGATACTCGCAAGCCGTGACTCTAAGCCGCCGCCTTAAGAACACGAAAATCAGTGAATGCGGGCCGCCGCCGTTCGCGATAATTTGTTACGAGTTGAAGGATCGTTGCAGCAAGGCGGTCTGAATGCGGTTTCGTGATATACCCTGCCGCCCCGGCAGCCATCCCCATCTCGATGTCTTCGAGATGCGCATTTCCCGAGTAGAAGACAACCGGTACCGTCGGATATACGGAGCGCAGCATCCGGCAGAGACCGAGTCCACTTCCATCCGGCAAACCGCTGTCGAGGAGATAGAGGTCGAATTGATTCGCCCTTGCGTGTGCCATCGCCTCAGCGACGGTTGAAGCCGAATCGACCTCGATCTGCGACAGCCCGAGCAGCACCTTCAACATTTCAAAAGAGTCGCGATCGTCATCGACATACAGAACGCGAAGACATTCATCGGTGTTCATGGGGGCACTCCTCGATCTGTGATCCTACTGGAGAGAAAATCGGAGAACCGCGTTACCGACTTTCCTTCCTGCTTGCTTCTTCCCGGGCTCGTTCTGACTTAGGGTGATGAGATTTAACTAATCTTCGCGTCCGCCGGCCCGCCCGCGATCGTTTTACGAGAGGTGCCGTCCTCGTCGAGGCGTTGCTGTCGGCTTTCGCCGATCCAGCTGTTGATTATGGCGGTCACAGTCTGCGTTGGTGCAAGCTTCTTAGACCCACCCCTAGGAAACTCGGGCGTCGCATTTCGCTTGATTACCTTGATCACAATTTTGTTTATTCTCAAAGAGGACGACTCTGAGCAAAATCGCAAAACTACGGCTGACTCTTTGTCTAACCTGACATTACCTTAATCACCACCATATTACGGATGGTAAATACGGCCATCAGTGCGTTGCCACACACAAAGAAATAATTTTTCTTGCATTGTGTGGTAAACTTTCTATCGCAGATTCGCCGATTGCTTTCAACTTACCTGTATGAGCGTAGTCAAGCATAAGGATGACGCGCTGCTGAACCATCTGATCGCGGCACTGCCTTCTGATGAATTCGATCGCCTCCAAGCTAACCTGGAGCCCGTGACGTTGTCGCTGGGCGAGGTTATCTATGAATCAGGCGAGCAGTTGGACTACATCTATTTTCCAACGACGGCTATCATTTCTCTGCTTTACATAATGGAGAACGGAGCCACGGCTGAGATCGGCATGGCCGGCAACGACGGGCTGGTTGGGATCGCACTCTACATGGGCGGCAGCACGACCCCGAGCCGAGCCATAGTTCAAAGCGCGGGAAATGCTTTTAGAATGCCGTCACGGGCACTTAACGATGAGTTCAGCCTTGGCGGTGTGTTCCAGAAAGTTCTTCTCCGCTATACACAGTCCTTGATGACGCAGATCTCTCAAACTGCTGTGTGCAACCGTCTTCATTCGGTTGAGAAACAGCTTTGCCGCTGGCTTTTGATTAACCACGACTTGCTTCAAACCAACAAATTGATAATGACCCACGACCTGATCGCAAACATGTTAGGCGTCCGCCGCGAAGGTGTTTCGATCGCGGCCGGGCACCTCCAAAAGAAAGGGCTGATCGAATACGTTCGCGGTACTATTACCATGCTTGACCGTGAAGCTCTGGAGCTTGCTGCGTGCGAATGCTACCGGGTCGTAAAGGACGAATACGACCGACTGCTCGGAAAGTACATCTCAAAGAATCGCTGATCCGCACCGCCTCGCTTTATTTGTGCGAGTGCGCACAGGATCGGTTCTTAAGGCAGGGGTCCCCGGGGTTTATCCCCGGGGCTTTTTCACGCTGTTAGTTCATTCGAACAAAAGTTTCGCGTTACACGGGAGGGTCTCCTTGCCCCGCATGCCTATTCGGCATAAACTTTCGTATACATCGTCCACCAATAATTTCTAATGAAAGTTTACAACGATATTTTAGGACTGATCGGAAAGACCCCGCTCGTTCAAGTTAATCACCTTACAAAGCAACACAAGATCAAGGCTAAGGTCCTTGCCAAGATGGAAAGCCTGAATCCGGGATATTCGGTTAAGGACCGGATCGGCATTTCGATGATCGACTGGGCCGAGAAGGAAGGGGTTTTCAAGAAAGGTGGGACCGTCATTGAGGCGACCAGCGGAAACACCGGCATCGGCCTCGCCCTGACCGCGGCGGTTCGTGGCTACAAATGTATTTTTGTGCTGACCGATAAAGTCTCGGTCGAGAAAATGCGATACCTGAAATCGCTTGGAGCCGACATCGTCGTCTGCCCGGCGGCGGCAAAGCACGGCACGCCTGACCACTACGTCGAGACGGCGAAACGTATCTCACAGGAGACCCCGAATTCGTTCTATCCGGATCAGTATAATCATCCCGCGAATCCTGAGGCTCATTACCGCACGACGGGCCCGGAGATCTGGGAAGATACGGAAGGCAAGATCACGCACTTTGTTTCGGGTATCGGGACTGGAGGAACGATCACCGGAACCGGTCGATATCTGAAAGAGAAGAATCCGAAGATCCAGATAATCGGAGCCGACCCGTACGGTTCGATATTCAAAAGCTACAAAGATACCGGCCATGTTCCGGAAGCGACGCCGTACCTGGTCGAGGGTATTGGCCAGAGCTTGCCGGTCGGCAACGCCGACATGAAGATCATCGACGAGATCATCAACGTCACGGACCGCGACTCGTTTGAGTTCGCTCGGCAGCTTTCGCGACGCGAGGGAATTTTTTGCGGCGGTTCGACCGGAACAAACTTCGCAGCGGCTTTAAAAGTTGCGAAAGATCTGGATGAGAACGACGTCGTCGTCTTTATCGTTTGCGATACGGGTGAGCACTATCTGACGAAATTCCATTCGGACGAATGGATGAAGGAAAAGCTCCTGCTCGAACCGCAGCGAATCACGGCAGGGTTGATAAAGGAAACAAAGAACGGCGGAGCGCCGGCCGATTTGATCTTTGTCGGCCCCGAGGACACGGTCGGATTTGCACTTGAGAAAATGAGCCAGAGCAGCGTGACGCAGATCCCGGTACTCGAAGATAATCGATCGATCGGAAGTCTTCGGGAGAGCCGTGTGCTGACAAAACTTTTGAGCAATCGCGATCTGATCGATTCACCGGTGCGAGATATCATGGACGAAAGTTTTCCGGTCATCGAGATGGACGCGAGTCTGCGCGAGATCAAGTCGAAGCTGCAAAAAGCTCCGGCCCTGCTGATCGAAGATTTCAAACGTATAACGGGGATCATCACGCGTTCGGACGTATTCGATCTGCAGAAGTAACCTCTGTCGGAGGGAGATGCTATGGACGACAATGCGAATGGCGTCGTGCAAGCCGTCGATGAAGAAGACCTGAATACTACCGCGCCAAATCCACCCGACGAATGGCGGATGCCCGATCCGGTTTTTCGTAAGACGAGCGGTCGTCTGCCGCAGGGGTTCGAGAAGGAGCTTGAGAATGCGAGAGCTGAACACGCCGCGTCGCCTCCCGAGCGACCGAGCCCGGCGACTTTGGACATCTCTCAGCCGGAACCAAAGCCGAAGAATCCTACCGTCAAATTAATTCTAGTACTGCTTGGACTCGCGGCTATGATCGCGTTTATCGCCGTATTTTTGACCCTTGTCTACTTCTTTATTCTGCGCTAGATTTATCGAACAAACCGCGCATTGTTGGGACCCTGCCGCCCAGTCACGGATGCGTCATGTCTTCCGGCTTGACCAACTCATCAAACTTGTCCGCCGTTATCAAACCTAACTCGATAGCTGATTCCTTCAGGGAAGTTCCTTTCTTGTGCGCGTTCTTCGCGATCTTTGCCGCGTTGTCGTAGCCGACGTGCTGGTTAAGCGCCGTCACGAGCATCAGCGAGTCTTTCACGTACGCGTCGATCTGATCTCGGTTCAGCTCAATACCGTTGACACAAAAATCGACGAACCCACGGCAGGCGTCATGAAGCAGCCGAACCGAATGCAAAAAATTGTGGATCATCACGGGCTTGAAAACATTCAGCTCAAAATTTCCCTGCGAGCCGGCAAATCCGATCGCCGCGTCGTTTCCCATGACCTGCACCGCGACCATAGTCATCGCTTCGCTCTGTGTCGGATTCACCTTACCCGGCATGATCGAGGATCCCGGTTCATTCTCTGGAAGCGAGATCTCTCCGATCCCGCACCGCGGACCCGAAGCGAGCCAGCGAATGTCATTCGCGATCTTCATCAGACTCGCGGCGAGAGTTTTCAAAGCACCCGAAGCAAAAACTATTTCATCATGCGCCGAAAGTGCGGCGAATTTATCCGGGTGAGATTTAAAAGGAAGCCCTGTGAGTTTGGCAATTTCAGCCGCGGCGCGATCGGCAAATTCGGGATGTGAATTGAGACCTGTTCCAACCGCCGTTCCCCCGATCGCAAGCTCGAATAGTCCCGGATGCACGGCTTTCAATCTTTCAATGTCACGCGTGACCAGACTCGCCCACCCGCCGAATTCCTGACCGACCGTCAACGGCGTCGCGTCCTGGAGGTGCGTACGCCCGATCTTCACGACATCGGCAAACTCTTTCGCCTTCGCGTCGATCGCATCGCGGAGACGCTCGACCTGTGGGATAAGCGCGTTAAGCTGCTCCGCCGCCGCGATATACATTGCCGTCGGGAACGTATCGTTCGACGACTGCGACATGTTCACGTCGTCGTTCGGATGTACAGGTTTCTTCGAACCCATCTCGCCGCCGGCGATCTCGATCGCACGGTTCGAGATAACCTCGTTCGCGTTCATGTTCGTCTGCGTCCCCGAACCGGTCTGCCAGACGCGAAGCGGAAAATGCGCGTCGAGCTTTCCGTCGATGACCTCGTCAGCCGCCTGGACGACAAACTTCAGTTTGTCGGCAGTCATTTTCTCGGGTTTCAGCTCGTGATTGACGACCGCCGCCGCTTTCTTAAGGATTCCGAGGGCTCGGATCATCTCGCGCGGCATGACGTCGTTGCCGATGTTGAAATGGTGAAGGCTTCGCTCGGTTTGAGCGCCCCAATATTTGTCGGACGCGACCGTGATCTCGCCCATCGAATCTGTTTCTATACGCGTATTTGCGGCTTTTTCAGTTGCTTCAGACATGTTTTTTTAGAAGGCCATAGCCATGTTATCGCGGAATGAATCTGAAAAAAAGTAAGGTGAAGTCGCCAAAGAGTGCCGACTCTTGCGGATGAGAAAACTCCCCTCCTTACAAAGGTGCGATGCCGGAAGGCTTTCGAGCTAAGAAAACTCCCCTCCTTACGAAGGAGGGGAGGCAGCCGCTTCGGCTGACGGGGTGGTTCTCTTCGCGCAATGGCTTGGTAGACGACGAAAAGAATCCCCATAGCTAAAGCCGCACCTCCGTTGTAAGGAGCGAGTTGAATACGTCATTCCGCTGGTGACTTGTACCTGCCCGTCGGAAAACTCCTTGACAGGGTTTCAAAGTTGGCTTTACGCTTGTTTTCGGCCTCACTGCATCCCCCTCTATGGAAAATCTAAAGCTTCTTTTCCAACTATATTTTCGCCCGGCGGCCGCCATGAGCGACATCATGGACAAGGGCAGTTGGATGTTCGCCGCGATGGCTGTTCTCGTCATCTCGATCGTATTTTTCGCGACGGTGAATGCGCCGCTTCACGAGACATATCGGATTCCGACCCTGACCGAATACTACCAGCCCAATTACGAAACGACAGATTTCGATTCTCCTGCGGCCGAGGCCGAATACAAGCGCTCATACGAAAATTATCAGAATGCTTTGGCGTCGCGACAGACGCTCCCCGTCGCCGGCGATAGGTTCTTCAGGTTCTTTTCATTTGAGCCGGCAGCGTTTTACCAGCCGCTGCTCGCGATCTCGATGTTCTACATCCCGTTACTTGTGCTTCTGGTATCTATCTTCACTTCGATCGGGAGCTTCGGGTTGGTCCTTCGCCGCGATTACGGAACGCTTGCGACGTGTTCGTTGATGGCGTGGGCCGCCGCGCATCTGCCGTTCGAGATCGCCGGTGCTGCGTTGTACACGACTCCGGTCTCGCCTCTTATTCATCTCGGCCTTTGGATCGGCAGCAGCTTGCTGTTCGGCGTCTTTATGATATTCGCTCTGCGAACGGTGCTCGGGGTAAATTACGGAGTCGCGATGCTGGCGGTCGCGATCGGCTGGCTTGCATTCACTCTGGCGATGTACATCTTTCAGTACGTTTCGCCGTGGATGTTCTCGCCGTTCATTATCTTTTGGATCGTAATTTATTTCGGCGGATTTCTCGGCGGTGAGGTTCGTGGGTTCGGCAACGCGTTCCGGCAGAAACAAAATTTCAAACGCTTTCTGCACAATGCGACGGTCAATCCGAAAGACGCCGACGCTCATGTTCAGCTCGGCCTCATCTACCAACAGCGTCGGCAGGATGCGAAGGCACTTGAACATTTTTCAAAAGCTATCGAGATCGATTC
>JANMUW010000088.1:0-4146 GCA_031392105.1 Acidobacteriota bacterium
GCATCTCCCGTTATGACTTCGGATGTCGGACCGTCAAGCAGCGCGGTTCCATCGTCGAGACAATAGTTGAGCGTCTCGTCAGTGTAATCTCGCATGCACTCGGGGCATCGCTTCATAGCTCGATTATTCTATTTCCTCCGCTGCCTAAGCATCCACTCGATAACGTCCGCTCGGCCGTACGCCGCATCCCATGCGTTATGCCCAATGCCGGCAAGCTCGGTGTACTGAACATCACCGCCTACGGCCTTGAGCGCAGCGTGCATCTTTCTGGATTCGTCAACGGGAACCGACGTATCTGCATCACCGTGAAAGATCCAGATCGGGATCGTTGAGACTCGCATTGCGATAAATCCGTAAGGGTCAGGTGCCTCTGCCGGAGAGAGAGCCGGGTATTCGACTGCACTCGAACGTCCCGTGAACTTGGTGATAAAGCCGCACACGACGACGGCTGCCGCAAATCGCTTCGGGTATCGGGATGCAAGGGACCAACTGCCATTGCCGCCGGCCGAAAGACCTGTAAGGTAAACACGCGATGGATCGCCGCGGAATTCCTTTACCGCACTGTCCAGGGCCGCGAGCGCCGCTTCGCCGCCTTCGAGCTGCCAACCCGGTGTTCCGTCTGCCCGGGCCTGCGGGAGGACCACGATTGTCGGAAAGCGTTCCGAGCGTTCGCGAATAGCACGGCCGAGCCCGACGTTCGTGTGCCTGATGCCGTCGCTGCCATATTCTCCGCCGCCGTGGAGGAATAGAATTACCGGCCACATTTTCTTTCGGGTGAATCCGCGCGGAACGTACACTTGATACCGATACTCGTTCTTATTTACCAAAACAGAGCGATCGAGAAATCCGGTTTCAAGTTTTTGCGCCGCAAGCGGCGATGCCGCCGCGACAAATGCGACAACAACCAAAAACGCAGGTGCCAGATGTGTGAATCTTTCTCTCATGCTTTTCTGCCCAACTGATCTCGTTCCGGAAGATTCAAAAGAACCCTCAATATCTCACTACTGTTTGCTCCGGAATGTCTCAACGTTTCATAGAACGTTTATTCCGGCAGATTGATCCGTTTTACCATTTCTGCAAATCGCGGATCGTCACGCAGCGGATCCATGAACGGATCGACCTTCATGCGCTGCAAGAACCAGTCGTGTGCCTGATAGGATTTCTCGAGTTCGGCAAAAGCGCCGTCCTTATCGCCCAGAGCCGCGTAAGCAACCGCGACCCAATAGTTCATAACGTACCTTTTCCCCTCAGCTTCTTTCCACCGCTCGATGATCGCAAGAGCCTTGTCACGCTGACCGGTCTTCGCATATGAGAAGGCCGCATCCGACAAGAATGGCATTTCCGAATCGAGTGACTTTTCCGAAATAGCCAACGACTCCGAGTACATCCCCTTCAAGTTGTATGTGTGACAGAGCCAGTTCTTACCGCCGATAAAATTCGGATCGAGGTCGTACGTCTTTTTTGCTTGCTCTACCGCTTCGTCAAATCGCCGGGCGTACATCAGCACACCCGCAAAGTTCGCTCCCTGGATCAGATAAAGCGGCTCCTTCTCCATGGCGATCTTCATCTCCGCAATGGCCTCGTCGTGGCGTCCCATCGGGCTAAGGAATGTCCACGCGTACCGATAATGCGTCACCGCGAGATTCGGGTCGAGCTCAAGAGCACGCTTAAAGCCTGCCTCGGCCCTCGCCCAATCCCAATCGTACGTCGCGGCGATCATCGCCGATACCGTGTGAGCTTCCGGTAGCTCGGGATCCAGCTCGAGAGCTTTTGCGGCCGCGGCTTTTGCTTTCGGAATGCACTCAGCGGGAGAGCCATACGGAAAAGACGGAATCACAGTCCAGGATTCGGCGATTCCGACAAATGCGAGCGCGAACTTCGGATCGAGCTTCACCGCTTCCTCATAGATCGCGATGCTTTTCAACAGGTCATCTTTGGTCCTTTTCGCAAAGTGAAACTTCCCTTTCATCCAGAGCTGATATGCCTCGTTGTTGTCGGTATATTTCTTTGTGATGCCTTTCGCGTCGTTGCCGGCGAGTTGCAGCTGCAGCTTTTGAACTATTGCCGCGGCTATTTCGCGCTGTGTCGCGAGAAGATCCGACATCTTTCGCTCGTACTGCTCGCCCCATAGAGATTTGTTGTTCCGAGCGTCTACAAGCTCGACAGTAATATTCAAATTGTCACCGCGCTTTACGAGACGGCCGGTCATCACGGCATCAACACCGAGCTCAGCGGCGATCGTCGCGACATCGGTGTCTTTACCCTTGTAGCGAAGGACCGAACTCGTCGGGCTGACCTTTAATCCCGGGAGCTGTGTCAGTCGAAATATTAGCGACTCAGCGAGGCCGTCAGATAAGTATTCCGTATCAGGATCATCGCTGCGATTTTGAAACGGAAGCACGGCGATCGAATGGATCTGTCCGCCGGACGAAATCATGTACCGATAACCAGCGAACCCGCCCAGCACGATCACCGCTAAGGCGACTGGAGCAAGAAGCAAGCGTTTGTCGAAACCGCGACTGTGCGGCGGCCTTGCCGTCCGATCGGTTGACGGGCCCTCCGACAGGTCCGAACCGCCTGCTGTAGCGGGCGATTGAAGTATCGATGTCTTCAATTCGGAACCTTCCGTCGTTCTACCTAAACCACCAGCTACAGCCGGTGGTTCTGACATGATAGCCGTCGCCGGATCGTCGTTAGAGGCCAGCCACTCGCCATCGTCGAGACAGAAATTCAACGTGTCATCGGCATACGTCTTTTCACATTTCGGGCATCGTTTCATAAAAACTATTCTGGAAACTTCATCCTTCCGAGTAATTCTTTAAACCGTGGATCGTCGCGAAGCGGGTCGAATTGCGGCTCGACCTTTAGCCACTGCAGAGGTGCCTCGCGGAGTTCGTAGCCCTTGTTCAATTCCGCGATCGCCTTGTCGTTGTCGCCAAGCTGCAGCCATGCGCGGGCGACAATTGCGTGGCGATAGTTGAGCGTTGAATTCTCGGCCGCCGCCAATCTCAGGAATCCATTCCAACCGTCCTTCGCGAAAGCGGTTCGTATCGCTTCGGCCTTGTCATGTTCGCCGGTCAGGTCGAATGCTTTCGCATGTCCCTCGATAGACTTCGGGTACTCGCCGCGGATGCGGTACGTCTCAGCTAGACCTCGATGCGCGGCTTGAAACGAGGGATCCATCTCAAGCACTTTTGAGTACTGCGCAATAGCCTCGTCATACTTTCGAGCGTTGTACAAATATCTCGCGTACTCCCAGTTCGCCGGCAATGACAGCGGCTCGATCTCCAGGGCACGCCGGTATTCTGCGGCCGCCTCATCAAACCTTCCAACTGCCGTGAGCATCTCTCCGTACCACTGATGTGCTGTCATGTAGTTTGGATTAAGTTGGATAGCCCTCTTAAACTCACGCTCCGATCCAGCAAAATCGAAATCGAAGGTCTGATAAGTCATCCCAAGAGTTGCGTGGGGTTCAGCGATGGTGGCATCCAACGATATTGCCTTTTGAGCAAACTCTTGCGCTTTTGGCATGCCTTCGGAGGACGGAACAAATCCGTAGGAAGAGAGCAAAGCGTAACTGTCGGCGAGGCCGACGCACGCCAAGGCATAATTCGGATCAAGATCTGCCGCCTGAGTAAAATAATCGATCGACTTTCGAAAACTGCTCTCATCGCGCTTGTTCCAGTAGAAGCGGCCCTGCAGATACAGCTTGTAAGCTTCGGAGTTTGTCGTCTCGGCCTTCGCGAGCTTCTTTTCGTCTTCGCCGGAGAGCTTCAGTCTCAGCTTGCTCGATACATCGCGGGCGATCTCGTGTTGAAGTGAAACAAGATCGGACGATTTGCGATCGTATCGATCTGTCCAGATAACATTCTCGGTCGTTGAATCGATAAGTTCGAGGTTTAGAGAAACCGCGTCGCCGCGTTGGACGACCCGACCATTCAGGATCGCCTGTACGCCAAGCTCAATGCCGATGAGTTTTGCATCAGTCTCCTTTCCTTTGTATCTAAACACAGACGAACGCGATTTAACGTTGAGGTTCGGCAGTTGGGATAAAGTTCTAATCAGCGTCTCGGTCATCCCATCACTTAAATATTCAGCATCTGCATTGCCGCTGTCATTAACAAAGGGCATCACGGCGATCGATTC
>JANMUW010000117.1:0-1738 GCA_031392105.1 Acidobacteriota bacterium
CATATCTCTCCTCACTTCTAAAATACGCGATGCATGCTACGGTGTCCCGTTCAATTTCGGATACCCTTCTCCTTCTACGTCACGCTGAAACGATTCAGAACTTTACGCGGGCAAAATTCCGACTTTCCGCCGGGTTCTTGATCTCTAAAATCAGGTCCTGGCGCCGCTCCGGTTTAGAACCTGTCACTGGGTCTCCAATCGAGTCCTGGTCGCGATCATTTTCATCAAGGCCAGAGCGATGACCGAAAAAGTTAAACGGCTCCAGCTGATACTTTTCGTTGATCTGATCCAAGTTCAGCGCGTTCATACGAAATGCCCCATAATTGAGCGTCCATACGACTAGTTGGTACCTGTTCTTATAGGGAACCTCGAGGTCGAATGATGCGTCCTCCTTGCTAAATGGGCCGTGCACACTTTCGATTACTCCGATTTGAAAAGACTCGTCAAAGGGCTTCCCTCCGGCGGTTTTCACGACACCATGCACGTCGATCTTTTTCGGCTCCGTGGGTGCGCTTGGAATCTGTGGTTTGTCGGTAGCGGTGATGTTGACGATCGATCCCGCCGCCTGGCTCATCAACGTCGTTTTCAAATATGGCGATAGCCCTGCCAGCGAGATCCCGTACATGGTAGTGGCGCCGAACAGAAAGCCGACCACAGCTCCCATCCCGAAATAGTCCATGCATTTTCCAACGAAGACGAGAGGTTTGATCTCACTGCCCTTCAAAAATGTGCGAAGCGATTGACGCTCCTCAGGCTGTTCAGCCCCAGGAAGGCGGGGTTCATCAGAGTCATATCTTTTCATACATAAACTCCTTTCGATCGAGCCTATGAAACTAGCAAAACATTCGGGTGAACAATAGGGCGCCGATTATACAACAGGGTGACGCCCTGAGAAGAAAAATTTTGCAGGTAGTTGTGACGAGGTTTTCCGGAGGGTCTAACTGGCGGGTTTTGCTGAGGATTCTTTCATTTCACGAAGCAGATCGTTAACCGTCCATTCGTTCCCGGCAAATATCTTTGTCACCTTTCCGTCCGGCCCGATGACGGCCGTGCGAAGCGAGTGGTTGATCTGCGTTTTGTCGTTCTCGTCTAGCTCGTATCGCAGTCCAAAAAAATCGGCGATGGCGCGAACTTCTTTATCGCTCCCAACCGCGAGTTGCCAAACGCTGAAGTCCGGCTGGGCCCCCTTGCCAAGATAACCCAACCCGTATGATCTAAGTTTCTCCGGTGTATCGCGTTCCGGGTCGAACGAAATGCTGAGCAGTCGGAATTTATCCTTCACATCCGGCTCCTTCATGATGCGGTTCGCGGCGTCGCTGAAGATCGTTGACATTTTGATGCAGTAATCCGGCAGCGGACACTGTGCGTAGATGAACGTGATCGCCAAAACCTTTCCGCGAAAATCTTTTGTCGAGATTCGCTTGCCGTCCTGGTTCGTCAATTGGAACTCTGGAACCTCGTTGCCGATCTGTGCAAAGCGTTCGTCGACCGCAGGAGCTGGTTGCCCCGGCTTCGCCGATGCGATTATCCCGATCTTTTCGAGCCAGTAAGAATCCTTGGCCAAGGTCTTTTCTGAGTTATCTGCAACAGGCGGTGGAGAGTTGTCCACAACCAGCTCGGCGCGGATCTCGGATCCCGGGACAAGCTCACCCCAGACCCAATCTTCATGAATGGGGAATTCCATCGTCATCGCATCCATGTAACCTTCGACCGGTTCATGGTCGATCGTCGCGCGTTT
>JANMUW010000315.1:0-5536 GCA_031392105.1 Acidobacteriota bacterium
ACGAGGATGAAGTCGACGCCGGCTTCGAGGAGGTTGTTGATCGCACGAAGTATCACGTCGAACAAGTTGCCGATCTGACGATGCGAGTTGGCGTCGTTGCCAATACCATCGAACTGCAGATACACAAATCGCAAACCCGCTTCAGCAGCTTCGCGGCAGAATTCTTTCGATTTCGCGAACTCGATACCGTTAGTCGCTGCCTGCACTGAGTTGTATCCAACTTTACGCGCATAGCGGACCGCATCGAGAAAGTAAGGACTGAGTGTCGGCTCACCACCGGAATACTGCACTGACATCTGACGACGCGGTTTGATCTGAATAGCGTTGTCGAGGATCTCGCTGACGTCTTCCATCGAAAGCTCGTGCACGAAGCCGACCTGGTTCGCATCCATGAAGCACGGATCGCACATCATGTTGCAGCGGTTTGTGAGATCGACCGTTAGAACGGCGCCGCGACCGTACTTAACCGACGACGTGCCATGGTTATGGAGTTTTTCGTCGTTATGCGATTCGATGTCACGTCCCGGAAAGAGAGTTTCAATATGCTGCAAGAACTTGGCGTCGATCGCCATCATGTCTTCGAAATGTCCGTGCGTCGGGCAATCTTTGATCATCCACACCTGGCCGTCACGTTCGATGATCTGGGCCTTGATCTCGCCAACGTTCTCGTTGATCAGGGCCGAAACTTCGCGATTGCCGCTGAGGATCTCCTCACGGGCCTCGATCACGCAATTTGGGCAGAGCGAATCCGTTTGTCGCGGGAATCCCAGCGTCGGCTTTGATTTCTGCCACGATTTCAAAAGAGGCTTGTCGGACCACTTCGGTGTGAAGGATGGATTCGGCTTGAATTGATTTACAGACTTGATCGCATTGAACGCGCCCTTGGCGACGTACGTCAGTCCCTTTTCGAAATGTTTTACTGGTCTCATTTTATATATGTATCCCCAAAAATTGCTTTCTGCCTAAATATCTCAAACTTAAATGGGTTCGGGTCGAGCAGCGAGTCCAAATAGACTACCTATTCCCGGAGCAATAGCCGTGCCCATGATCCAATTTCGATACAAGGTTAACAACTCGCTTACTTGCAGCAGTTACGCTGCTTAGCTCTAAAAGTTTTCAATTGCCGCAATGAAGCAAAATGACACAAATGGGCAGGATAGTCAATTCGGTGTCTTTTTGATACGCCCTAAAACTCTACAAAGGCACTCAATGAAAGCTTCGGGAGACAAAAAAGGAATGGTCGCTGCAGAGTGGTAATGAGACGATTAAGACATCGCTTAAAATCCGTCTCGGACCTATCAACGCCACGAAACACAAGTTTTGAAATACTCCAGTATTTGCCGTCCCTCTCGTCAAGTTCCACCACCTGGAATAAAACGGTTCACTTGTCGTTCACTTTAAGCGCTAGAGTTAGCTCGTACTTGAAGCCAAATCTCTCAAGATATTGCAAACAAAGTAGATAAGTTAAAGCGATACTTCTTTACAGGTTTAATGGAGTGTGTTAAATTTTCAAACACTTCAAGGGAAATAGGGTCACTTGTTCGCCCGAACAAGATATCAATTCAACCAAAGGCGTTGAGATAAGCACGGTAGTCGAGAACTGTAGATAGATAGTTTTTCGTTCCAGGTAATTTATGTCCATTCGCTTCGGGACGTCCGGCTGGAGGGCCGTCATAGCCGACGAGTTCACCTTTGAGAACGTCCAGCGAGTCACTGAAGCCGTTTGCAGATATTTGACAATCGAAAAACCAAGCGCGGGACAAATACTAGTTGTCGGGCACGATTCGCGGTTCATGGGAGAGAAATTCTCCTCTGTAGCTGCGGAGATCGCAACTCGAAAAGGATTTCGAGTTTTGCTATGCCAGGGGCCGACGCCGACACCGACGATATCGCACGCTATACGAAGCCAGACAGCAGCGGGCGGGCTAAACTTCACCGCTTCGCATAATCCGCCAGAGTATCAAGGGATCAAGTTTTCAACCTCCGATGGAGCTCCGGCTCTTCCCGAGGTCACCGGTAAGATCGAAGAAGCGATCGCAGATTCCCTCCTTTCGATCGACGCGGACGGTGGATCGTTAGAGGCTTTAGACCCTAAACCCGCGTACATGGAAGATCTACGGTCGAAAATAAACTTCGACGCGATAGGTCAGGCCAAGGGGCGGTTCGCATACGATCCTCTGTGGGGAACCGGCCGGGGATATTTGGATGAAGCACTTCGCGACGCAGGCTGCGAGGTCGAGACCTTACACGATTGGCGTGACGTTACCTTCGGTGGCAGATCACCCGAGCCAGGCGAAAGTCAGCTTGAAGGGCTGAGTGAAATTGTAAAAGCGAAAAGCTTAACACTCGGTGTCGCGACAGACGGAGACGGTGACCGATTTGGGATCATTGACAGCGACGGCACGTTCATCATGCCGAACCAACTTATCGCAGTTCTTGCGGACTACCTTGCCGAAAATCGCGGATGGAAGCTGGGGGTCGCACGAAGCGTAGCGACATCGCATTTGATAGACCGGGTTGCTGAATCACGCGGGTTAAAGCTTTACGAAACACCCGTGGGATTCAAGTTTATCGGGGAATTGATAAACAAAGACGAGATCATTCTGGGAGGCGAAGAGTCGGCCGGACTCTCGATTCGGGGTCATTACCCAGAAAAAGATGGCATCCTAGCGTGTCTCTTGGCCATCGAAGCGGTCACAGTACGAAAAGCTAGTTTGAATGCTCAGTTGGACGATCTTTACCGAAGAGTCGGAAAGCTTGAATCGGGACGCATTGGAGTGAAACTCAATGATGATGTTTCGGCAAGGCTCAAAGAAAAGCTAGCACAGGAACCAACCGAGATCGCCGGGCGAAAAGTTGAAAATATTAATCGAATCGACGGTGTTAAATTCTTGTTCGCCGGCAACAGCTGGATGCTGATGCGACCTTCCGGTACCGAACCAATGGTTCGGATCTACGCGGAAAGTGAAAGTAAGAAGGATTTGGAGGAACTACTTGAAGCAGGACGGCGCTACCTACTCGAATAGATCGCGGAAGCCGAGGAACTCGGCGAAACTCCCGCGGAAGGAGCGGATGGCGATTCCGCGATGGTTGCCGTACGGAACTACTGCTTTGTTTGCGCTGATTCTTTGTTTGACGATCAACTTCAGAGCGTTTACCGAGCTGAATCAAGAAGTTGAACAGAACGACAGTTTGAATCAGGAAATTGAAAAGTTAACGAGCGAGAATCTAAATCTGCAGGAAGAGATCTACTACCTGCACAATGATTCGAGCGTCATCCAACGCGAGGCCAAGAAGTTTGGCTTTCAGCGTAAGGAGAAAAAAGTTTCAGTGCCAGTTGATAGATAAGCGGAGAAATTTGTCCGCTGGCACAATCACCAACCAAAAAAAACCGCCTTTTGCCTATCATCTCCGCATAGCCAACAGTTAAACCTTCCGTAAAATTTGCGGCCTCAGGTTCCCGAAACCGAGGCCGCACCACATTTTAAATTGGGATTTGGGAATTCGGATTTGGGATTTTCCAGTCGCCCTCTTTTACGGTTTAAGCCGAATCCCCCATTTCAAATTTCAAAATTCAAATTCCAGATTTCAGATTCCACTTAGGCTACGATTTGTTGACTGGAAGTGAGCGCACCTGATTCATCACGAGATCCAGGTCGAGTGCCCTCACATCTTCAACCCTTGCGCAGATCCACATCAACAGATTGTCCTGCGCGTTTCCCTTGTCCATTGCGATCGAATACGGCAGATCTTCGCGAAAGGTCACCATCGAATATTTCGAAAAGTAGTCAGGATAAGTCTGCTCGAGCCTGGTCTCCAATTCGCGCTTGCGTTGGAAGATCGGCTGCGCAACTTTATCGCGCATCTCGTAGAAATTTTCCTCCGCCATATCGGCGATCGCATCCGTATTGATTTTTCGAAGCTGTCCATACTCTTCGTATACGGATTTCCAATCAGTGCTGTGCTTCTCAATCAGGGAATCGAGAACACGCACATCTTCGAACGCGCAGTTCATCCCCTGGCCGTAGAAAGGAACTACCGCATGAGCGGAATCTCCGAGAAGCAATGCCTTACCACTGGAACTCCATGGCCAGCATTTCACGGTGCCGAGTTGGCCCGTGGGATTGTCGAAGAAATCTTCGACGAGCGTCGGCATGATCGGAACGGCGTCGGGGAATTCTCGATTGAAGAATTCGAGCAGCGAATCTGCGTCCGTCAAATGCTCGAAGGAAGGACGGGTGGCAGAAACCCGATCGGGAGCTGGCGTGTTCATCAAGTTTTCATGATTCACACCCTCCCTAACGGTCGGGTTTCTGCCTTCTTTGTCAGCCTCACTTGTGTGAGCAAGGAATAACGTGCACGTAAAACTCCCGTCAAAATTCGGCAGGGCGATCATCATGAACTGATGCCGCGGCCAGATGTGCAGAGCATTCTTCTCAAGTTGAAAACTTCCATCCGGTGCCGGTGGAATGTGGAGCTCTTTGTATCCGTGTTTAAGGAAAACGGACGAGATCGCAAAGTCCGGCAGTTGCTTCTCCATAGAATAACGGACAGCCGAGCCCGCACCATCAGTGGCGATGACTGTGTCTGCTAGGCGAGAACGACCACTCTCAAAAACCATCTTCCCGGATGCACAATCGAAATCCACACATCTCTCATTGAAAATAAATTGCACGCCTGCATACTTTACCGCCTCATTGATCAGGGCGATATTTAGACCCGCACGTGAGACAGAGTTGATGTACTCACCTTTCCTTCCGCTGTAGGCAAGGAGCTTCGTTTCACCCGAAATCGAGTGGATCAGTCGCCCGTACATCGGGATTGCTTCGGCGAGCATGTACTCGTCCATTCCGACTTCGCGTAGCGCCGCGATCCCGCGATCCGATAATGCGAGATTGATCGAACGGCCTGCCACGACCTCTTCTTTTCGCATATCCCCACGGGCTTCGTACACATCAACCTCGATCCCGCGCTTTGCAAGGTAGATCGCGAGCAAGGATCCGGCCAGTCCGGCACCGATGATGACTACTTTCGACATATCAGTTTCCAAACGCAGGGATCGCGGAGAACGCGGAGAATCTAAATCGGTACCTCCGCGGTCTCTACGAGATCTGCGCTAAATCATTTCCCCAGACACTCCTTCAAGATTTCCGCAAACCGATAGACATCCGCAAAAGAATTATAGAGCGGCACCGGTGCAACGCGGATCACATCCGGCTCACGCCAGTCTGCCGAGACACCGCGAGAGGTGATTTCACTGAACAAACTTTTGCCGGCGTCTTTTACCCGGATCGAAAGCTGGCACCCACGCTGCTCCGAATCGCAAGGAGTGATCACCGAGATCCTTTCGTCACTAATCTCGTTTAGAAGGAATTCAAGATATCCCGTCAGCTTTACCGATTTTTCGCGCAATGCGCTCATTCCAACTTCGTCGAAGATCTCAAGCGAGGCACGCAGCGCCGCCATTTGTAGAATTGGCGGGTTCGAGATCTGCCAGCCTTCCGCACCGCGGATCGGATGGAATTCAGGTCCCATC
>JANMUW010000447.1:0-6629 GCA_031392105.1 Acidobacteriota bacterium
GTCGGAACGCTATGGCCAGGTCGCGGTCGAGGCGGCCGACCATAGCGGGCGCGAGATTGGACAGCTCGCAGGCCGCATCCGCGAACATCGCGCGTCGGTCGTGCTCAGCCTCGAAGGTCTTGAGGCCGAAAGCCAGATGCGCTGCGCCGCCGCCTTCCTGTCGGGACTGTTCGATGCCCCGCGCGACCATTGGTACCCGGCGCTGGTGGTGGTCGACGAGGCGCAATTGTTCGCGCCGTCGGGCTGCGGCGACGTCGCTGAGGAGGTGCGCCGCGCGTCGCTGTCAGCGATGACCAATTTGATGTGCCGCGGACGCAAGCGCGGCCTCGCTGGCGTGATCGCGACCCAGCGGCTGGCAAAATTGGCCAAGAACGTCGCCGCCGAAGCGTCCAATTTCCTGATGGGTCGCACCTTCCTCGACATCGACATGGCGCGTGCCGCCGACCTGCTCGGTATGGAGCGGCGGCAGGCGGAGGCGATCCGCGACCTGCCGCGTGGGACCTTTCTTGCGCTCGGCCCGGCGATCGCGCGGCGCCCGGTGACGGTCGCGATCGGCGCGGTCGAAACGCAGGCGCCACGCCGGCCACAGTCCGAAGATGAGTCCGATGCCGACGCTGGCGATAAAACCGACGGCCGGTGCCCATAGGGGAACGTACGACGGAAGCACGAGCTTCACAAGTAGCGTCAAAAGCCACCCGAGAAGCAATCCTAACAACCCGCCGAATCCGGTGAGGGTCGCGGCCTCGATCAAAAACTGAAGTAGGATGTCGCTCTGCTTTGCACCGATCGCCTTCCGGATCCCGATCTCCCGCGTACGCTCGGTCACGGACACGAGCATGATATTCATCACCCCAATGCCGCCGATCATCAGTCCCATCGACGAGATCACGACCATAAATATCGCCACGCCGGCGGTGATCGAGCGGAACTGATCGATCAAACTCGCCGCCGTTTCCATCGAAAAGTTGTTTGGCTTTCCGTATTCGACATTGCGCCTGACGCGAAGCAGGTCCTGAACGTCATCCTTTGCCTTTTCGAGCATACCTTCGCGTGCGACCGCAAGAATGAAAAGGTCATCCGCATTTGGTTTAAGTTTGAGAGCCGAGCCCATGGGCATGTAGATCGCATTGCTCTGATCGCTATTTCCGCCGCCACCGCCAAAAAGTTGTTCTCGTTTTTGAAGAACGCCGATGATGCGAAATTCCGTTCCGCCGATCTCGAGCGTCTGACCTACGGGATCTTCATACGGGAAATAACTGTCGACGACGGACGAACCAATAAGACACACGTCTGCTTTCTCATCACTCTCGGAACGTGAGAACCATCGCCCGTTGATCAGGATCTCCGTCGTTGTCTTTTCTATCTCTGGAAGTGTTCCTTTCAGGTTGACCGCCGAGGACGATTTGCCGTTCTTCCCGGTCACGATAGTTTTCGAGCCAAAGAAATTGTTCGACACATCCAGAAATGGAATTGCCGTCTCGATCGAGGCCAATCCTTTTATCGCCTCGGAATCGTCAAGCGTCAGCGGCTTCCTCATCCGTTCTTCCTGCGATCTGCGGCCGGGGCTGAATCCGATATTAAACTTGTAGAGAAAGATGGAACGCGTTCCGAACGACTCGACCTGCTTCTCGATCGCGACATTTATACCGCTGATGACCGATGAGATCAGCATGACGGTGACGACACCGACGACGACACCGACGATCGTTAGAAAGGACCGAAGCTTATTCGCTCGAAGGGTATCGAGCGCCATTCTCAGATTCTCATAAAATCCGCTGGTGATAACTTTGATCATTCTTAATCCGCCCTTAACGCTTCGATCGGATCGAGTCGTGCTGCTTTCCAGGCCGGAAATAAGCCGGCAAGAATACCGACCGCAGCCGACACGCCAATAGAGATCACCACGGCATACCAGGGAATCACCGTCTCAAGGAACATTCGGCTAACTACTATGCCAATCAATTCCGCGATGACGAGACCGATGATCCCGCCGATCGCCGAGAGGGTCGCAGCTTCCAAAAGGAACTGACGCAGTATGTCGGATTGTCTGGCTCCGAGGCTTTTTCGAATCCCTATCTCTTTCGTGCGCTCGGTAACTGCAACGAGCATGATATTCATGATCACGATGGCACCGACGACCAACGCGATGGTTGGAACGATCATGATAACGATAAATGTGGTGCCGAAAATACTGTCGCGAAGGCCCGATATCGCATCGGGTGTGATGATGCCGAAAGTGTCCTTCTCGCCGAAGTCGAGTTTGCGCTTCAGACGCATCAACGTGCGTGCTTCATCGACGGCGTCCTTGTAGAGAGCGTCCGACGGCGCAGATCCGACAAAGTATAAATAACGGCTTCCGCGAAAGCCTCCGAAATTTGAGCCAAATGTTTTTATCGGAAGCTGTACGAATGCGTCCTGAGGCTGACCAAAGACAGTCCCTTTTGCGACACGAACACCGACCACGCGGTAAGGAATGCCGCGGATGTTGATCTCCCCGCCAACCGCCCCACCCTGTGGAAAGAGTTTGGCGACAACATCGGTCCCGATGAAAGCGACACGCATCGCGTTGTTGTTTTCTGCATCGGTAAAATACCGGCCGTCCTGCACGTCGATATTTTCGATCTCACCAATAACGGGTTCGGCTCCGTCGACATTGACGTCTTCCATGACGACCGATCCAACCTTTACCTCGCGACGGTTGCCTCCGGCCTTTGCACCGATCTTATCTATTATCTGAGCGTGGGACCGTATAAATTCCAGATCGTCGAATGCGAGCTCTTTATTTTTGCGTTGAGCTTCGGCGATGGAGTCGGTGTCTTTGAAATCTTCGAACCGGAAGCGTTGGACGGTAAATGAATTCGATCCAATGCCGGCGATCTTCTCGTCGATGTATACATTGAATCCCTGAAGCAGGGAAAAGACGACCATAAACGACGCAACGGCGATGATCATTCCAAGCAGTGTAAGGAATGACCGAAGCTTGTGCGCCCAGATCGCCGAGAGAGCAAGTTTTAGAGTTTCACTGAAATCCATCGGGTGCGATGTATTTTACGCGCATTTCGGAGGAATTGTTATCCCGATGCCCGACGGCCATGGATTCTAGTTAGATTCGTTTAGAATGAGCTTCCAGAGGGACGCCGCATGGCAGAAGAAAACTATCGGGACTATAACGGAAGGAAGCCAGACGTAAGGGAAATAGGTCACGCCGATATTTGGCTGTCCGAGTCCGACCATCTGGAACGGCGAAGGAAAAGCTAGTACCGCGATCGTTACGATATTGACCAACAAGGCGAGAGCCGCGAGGTTCCAGGCGATAAGCAGCGGACGGTTCGTTCCGTCGTTTCGAAAGGCAAAGTAATAGACGACTGGAGCGGACAAGCCCGACAGGATGTCGAAGTTTCTGCCTTCGAACGTCATCTCTACGGGAACCAGACTGTGTTGAAACAGGAAAAGCAAAGTGATCTCAACGGGGATGCGGATAACATGGATCCAGGTCAGGACGGTCAGCGGCAGATCGGCCAGAAACTTTCGACAGAAGATCAGGTAGAGGATCGCTAAAACGAAAAAGGGAAGCGGTCCGAACGCGAACGTGCGTGGCGGCACGACATCGAAGTTTTGAAAGAAGCCGTTGATCGCAAGGATCGCTTGGACGATGAGCCAGAATACCGAAAAACCGGCGAGAAGTTTTGAAGCGGTTGATCTGATTCCCGCTCGAACGATCGCGTACAGGAACACACCGACCGTGAACAGCGTGGTCAGGATGAAGACTACCGGGATGTACACCGGCAGCCCTTCAATCATCTGATCTTTTCGTCCTTTTCGATCTGTCCGTCGCGAATGGTGATAATGCGGTGCGCTCGCTCAGCAACCTCGTGCTCGTGCGTGACGACGATGATCGTATTCCCTTCGGCGTGCAGTTTTTCAAAAAGTGCCATGATCTCGACGCTCGTTTTAGAATCGAGAGCTCCAGTCGGCTCGTCAGCGAGAAGAATTGAGGGATGGTTTACCAGAGCACGGGCGATTGCGACGCGTTGGCGCTGGCCGCCGGAAAGTTCATTGGGCCGATGCGTTACACGGTCACCTAGCTCAACCGATGCGAGGGCCGCCTGGGCCTTGTCATGTCTTTCGCCTGCCCGCATCCCCGCATAAATTAGCGGAAGCTCGACGTTATGAAGAGCAGTCGCTCTAGCCAACAGATTGAAAGTTTGAAATACGAACCCGATCTCCTTGTTTCGTATCCTGGCGAGTTCGTCGTCGGTCATGTCGGAAACTAGGTTCCCGTTGATCCAATACTGTCCCTTTGAAGGAGAGTCGAGGCAGCCGATCAAGTTCATGAGTGTCGACTTTCCAGAACCGGACGGGCCAATGATCGCCAGATACTCGCCTTTCTTGACCTCAAAAGATACGTCGCGAAGCGCGTGAAGCTCTTCTGTGCCCATCTGGTATGTTTTCCAGATGTTGCTCATCGAGATCAGAGTCTTTGTTTCGACTTCAGTACCAATTCCGCTTGCCGTGAGTACCGGTGGTTCAGCGACCGCAACATCATTTTCCATGAATCTGTACATAATAGCGGATAGTGGAAAGTTGATAGTTGACAGTTCTCGGAAGCTCCCCGATAGTCGCTATCCCACTTTCAATTATCAATTATCAACTTTTGTTAGCGTTCTCGCCTTCTTTCTTTTCCTGCCGTTTCACGACCGTGCCTTCCTTGAGCGTATTCAGGATTCGGCTTGGCCCGGTTATCACTTCCTGCCCCGCTGAAAGACCCGAAAGGATCTGGATATCCGATTCTCCCGTGATGCCGGTTTCAACCGCTACGAACTTCGCCTTATTGCCGTCAAGAACGTAAACGCCCTTGATCGGTTTCGGTTTCTCCGCCGGAGTCGCTGCACCTGCAAGCCCTTCCGGCGTCGGAGAACCTTCAGGTTTCTTTTCGATCACCGCCTGCAGTGGAACCGCGATCACGTCTTTTACGGTAGTCGTCGTAATTGTCGCTGTCGCACTCATGCCAGGTCGCAAACCGGTCTGCATCTCGGGTGTCAGGTTTGTAAGTTTGATTACGACACGAAACTCCTTTGCTTCCTGGACGTTTATGTTCACGGACAATCCGCCGCTCGTCTGCGATTTGCCGACAGCAAGCGGTGTCTTTTGCAAGACCTCGCCTTCAAGCTCGGCATCGCCGAATGCATCAACTTTTATCTTCGCCTTTTGCCCGACCGCAACCTTATCGATTTCGGTCTCGTCAACTTTTACCTCGACGTTGATTTCGGACATATCGGCGATCGTCATCAATGCGGTCGTCGACAAGCCCGCGACAGCAAAGGTTCCTACTTTCGAGGGGATCTCGGCGATGACGCCGTTGATCGGGGCAATAACAACTGTCTTGTCTCTCTGATTTCTCTGACCGCGAAGCATCGCTGCCTGTTGCTCAGCACGCGACCGGCTCGAGCTAACACCGATACCTGCCGATTCAACCGCGCGGCGTGCTTCTCGGACCGCGACCTGCTGCGAAACGACTCGGGCTTGAGAATCCTTTATCGAGATCCTTTGAGATTCGAGCCGTGCCCGAGCAGTGTTCAGCGCGGCGCGAGCGTTGTCGACCCGGTCCTTTGATTCGTCAAAACCTTGTCGCGAAATAACGCCGCTCTCGAGCAGTTGCTCGTTCCGTTTCATCTCGCGGTTGGCCGCATTCAATTCTACCTGTGCTCGATCCACTTCGGTCTGAGAAGTGATGACTCCCTGACGCGCGTTCTCGACCGCGGTTTCCGCCTGATTCAACGACTGCTGTGACTGGGCGAGGCTGTTCTGCGCCGCTGACACCTGTGATTGAGAAGACCGGATATCGTCCTGAGCGGATTGGTACGCCGCAAACTGTGCGTCGGCGTTCGATTCGAGTTGGTTCGGATCAAGCCGGACAAGTATCTCGCCCTTCTGAACAACGTCGCCTTCTTTCTTTGTAATGTCCTCGATCTTACCCTGCACTTCGCTGGTGAGGTTCATGAACTGGATCGGCCGCACCTCGCCGGACGATGTTACCGTCGATCTAAGTTCCGGGCGCACATCGATCTTGACGACGGTCACTTCGGGCGTGTCGGTGCGGGTTGCGAAAATGCTGCCGATGATAATGATCAATAGCAATGCGCCTATCGAACTGCCAATAATGATTTTCCTCTTACGGCTCAATGCCATATCCGTGGTTTCCTCTCAAACAGTGATTTCAGGATTGCGTAAAGAATTTCGGGCTCTTGCCTAGTATAATACAGCGTCAAAGCGTTACTACGACTGTTTTCTTTTCATAGTTTCAAAAAAGTGCCGACCTGCAGATACAACGCGTTTGACGTTTAGATACCTTAGATTTAGGATTTACGAACAACGTGTCCGCAGGGTAAGATGCTCTTACCCTATTGACCGTATTCCAGAATGATCAAATGCCAATCCTGCGGGAGAGAAAATCTTGACCGTTCGCAGTTCTGCGAAGAATGCGGAAGCCGTCTGATCGTTTCTACTAACAGCAGCGACCAGCAGCGTGTCCCGAGCTATATTCCGCCCGTCGCGAGTAATCCGGGCGTTCGTATCTCAAATATCACGTCAGTGGGGATTCCGCCACTGGTCGATAACGCGCCGGCTCA